>JAIRPC010000037.1 GCA_031257215.1 Eubacteriales Family XIII. Incertae Sedis bacterium | reverse complement strand
GCGGGCAAGCCCGACGGTCAAAAGGGCGAAGCTGGCGGCAAGGACGGTTCTGGCGGCAAGCCTGACAGAAGCCGCGAGCGCCCGCGCGGCAAGGACGGCAAGAAGCCCGCAAAGGGCGGCGAAGCCGCAAGGGACGGCGCGAAAAAAGGCGACCCGAAAAAAGGCGAACAAAAGAAGGATGGCGCGAAAGACGGCGCCAAGCCGAAAAAAGCCGAAACGCCGAGCAAGGCAAAGGACAGAAAGGGCGCCAAGGGCAAGGAGCAGAAAGGCGACGGATTTGGCGACAAGTCGAAGCGCCACAACGTCAAGGACGCCAAGCGCCGCGGCACTACGGAAGATTTCCGCGGTTCAAGACGCAGTCCGATACTCGAAGACAGCTCGCTCGAAAAGAAGCCGGTCAAGGGCGTCAGGCGCCCGAAGCCACAGCCGAAGGCAGAGCCTGTGCCGCAGCTCAACTATGACGAGTTAGAGCCTGGCACGAAGATCATCACTGTGCCGATCACCGTGGCTGGGTTCGCTGAGCAGATGGAGAAAACAACGTCCGAAACCATCATGGCGCTCATGAACCTCGGGTTGATGATGAATATCAACAGCAATATTGACGAGACGACGGCCATGCTTCTAGGAGACGAGCTGGGTATACCTGTATACATCGCGCACGACGAGGGTGAGATCGTCGAGGACGGCATAGACGATTTTGAGGACGATCCGAACGACCTCGAACCGCGCCCGCCGATAATAACCGTTATGGGGCACGTTGACCACGGCAAGACCTCCCTGCTGGATGCCATCAGGGAAACGAACGTCACCGAGGGCGAGGCGGGCGGCATTACGCAGCATATCGGCGCGAGCGAGGTGCATATCGACGGACAGAGGATAGTGTTCCTCGACACGCCCGGCCACGAAGCGTTCACGGCTATGAGGGCCAGGGGCGCGCACGCGACGGATATCGCGGTTCTCGTGGTTGCCGCCGACGACGGCGTTATGCCGCAGACCCTCGAATCCATCAGCCACGCAAAGGCGGCGGGCGTCCCCATCATAGTTGCCATCAACAAGATGGACAAGGACGGCGCGAACCCTGACAGGGTGAAGCAGGAGCTTTCCGAGCAGGGTATACTCGTCGAGGAATGGGGCGGCGACACGCAGAGCGTTGCGGTCAGCGCCAAGACAAGACAAGGAATAACAGAACTGCTTGAAGCCATACTCTTGCAGGCAGAGGTGCTGGAACTGAAAGCGAACCCGAACAGACTCGCGCTCGGCACGGTCATAGAAGCCAGGCTCGACAAATCGCGCGGAAGCGTCGCAACATTGCTGGTGCTGAACGGCACGCTCGAAACGGGCATGAGCATAGTGGCGGGCACTACGAGCGGCCGTATCAGGGTGATGACGGACTACAAGGGCAGGAGTATTGACAAGGCAGGCCCAGCGACAGCGGCGGAGATCACAGGGCTTTCGGAGGTGCCGCAGGCGGGCGACGAGTTCAACGCCGTCCGCGAGGACCGCGCCGCCCGCGATATAGCAGAGGGGCGCAAGCTGCGGCAGCGCGACGAGATAATGGCGCGCACCTCAGGCGCGAGCCTCGACACGCTGTTTGAGCGCATGGGTTCAGGCGAAGCGAAAGAATTGAATATCATTATCAAGGGCGACGTGCAAGGCTCGGTCGGCGCGCTCACCGCCTCGCTCGAAAAGCTGTCGAACGAGGATGTGAAGATCAATGTCGTACACAGGGGCGTAGGCACTGTTAACGAGTCGGATGTAATGCTGGCCGAAACGTCGAACGCCGTCATCATAGGCTTCAACGTGCGGCCGGGCAGCTCCGTGACTGCTCTCGCGGAGCAGGGCGGCGTGGAGATCCGGACCTACCGCGTCATATACGACGCTATAGGCGATATAGAAGCGGCCATGAAAGGCATGCTTGACCCCGAGTTCAAGGAAGTGGTCATAGGCAAGGTCGAGATACGGGAAACCTTCAAGGTTCCTGGCGTCGGCACTATCGGCGGCGCGTATGTGACCGAGGGCAAGGTCAGGCGGAGCGCCGAGGTGCGCGTTGTCCGCGACGGCATAGTGATACACGAGGGCAAGATCTCCTCGCTGAAACGCTTCAAAGACGACGTCCGCGAGGTCGCGTCAGGGTACGAATGCGGCATCGGGATAGAGAATTACAACGACATAAAGGAGGGCGATGTCGTGGAAGCCTTCATTATGGAGGAAGTGGCCAGGGCATAGCCCGCCTTATCGCGCCCGGCCGAACGCAAACAATTCGGCGAGCAAAGGAGCATGTCGCGGCGCGTTATTATGGCAATAGGCAATAACAGTGTAATGGTGCAGGAATAAATGGCATATAAGAGAAATAATTACAGGAGCGGAAGGATAGGCGAGGAGATAAAGCGCATTATTTCCGACATGCTTCTGCGCGGGCTCAGAGACCCCGCGTTCGACGGCAGCTTCGTCAGCGTATCCGCTGTCAAGGCCGCCAACGACGGCTCGTTCGCAACCGTTTTCGTCACCATGCTCAGTTCGGGCGACGTGGCGACGGACGAGGAAAAGAGCGCGGTGATCGGGGCGTTCGACAAGGCGAAAGGCCATATACGCCACGAGATAGGGCGCCGTCTGGGGCTAAGGCACGTGCCGGAGCTTCGGTTCAAATTCGACACGTCCGAAGAATACGGCAGGCATATAGAAAGGATACTTGGCGGGCTGGACATCCCGAAAGAGCCGGCCGAAAAGCCGATTAACACGGTCAGCGAGATAGCGGACGCCCTCATCTCCGCGGAAACCATACGGCTGTTCACGCATGAAAACATGGACGGAGACACCCTGGGCTCGGCGGTCGCGCTCTGCCTGGCGCTTCGAGGGCTAGGCAAGGACTGCGCCGTTGTAGTCAGCGAAAAGATACCGGACAATATCGCGTTCATTGAGAACGGCTGCACCGTGGACGCGCAGTCCGCCGCAGCGGACGATGCCATGTTCGCGGGCTACGATATCGCGGTGCTGGTGGACGTGGGCGAAACCGAGCGTATCAAGGGCCGCGAGGGCCTTTTCGCGAACGCGGACGAGACGCTCTGCATTGACCACCATGTTTCGAGCAAGCCGATATACGGCTACAATCTCATAGACACCGCCGCCGCCGCGACTGCCGAGTTGGCGTACAGGGTCATCATGGCAATGGGCGCGGAGGTTGACTCCCGCATCGCTACCGCGCTGTACGTCGGCATAGTCACGGACACGGGCAGGTTCCAGTACACGAACACCACGCCCGGCATACACCGCATAACAGCGGAGCTTATCGAAGCGGGCGCGGCAGTCGGGGAGGTGTCGGCCGAGGTATACCAGAATATCAAGCGCGAAAAAATCATGCTCGCGAACGCGGTCATGTCCACCATGGAGACTGTTGCGGGCGGCAAGGGGATTATCGCCTATATGACGAGGGGCATGCTTGCGGAGGCGGGCGCCCTTGACGAGGAAGCCGAGGGCATAGCGGAAAAGCTCCGCGCGGTCAGCGGCGTGGAGGCGTCTGCTTTCGTGCGGGAAACGGAGGACGGCAGCACCAAGGCCAGCCTGCGCTCGAAGCATAGCTACGACGTGGCGGAGCTAGCCGCGCGCTTTGGCGGCGGAGGCCATGTCAGGGCGGCGGGCTTCACCTCGCAAAAGCCGCTATCGGAGGTCGTGTCGGAGCTCAGGCAATTATTAGGCGAAACTCTCTGAGCGGTTATGGCAAACAGCGACGGGATCATTGTAATAGACAAGCCGCAGGGCATGACATCACATGATGTCGTGGGCTTTGTGCGCAGGGCCTTGGGCATGCGCAGGGTAGGCCACACGGGGACGCTTGACCCAATGGCGCGCGGCGTTCTGCCCATCTGCGTCGGCAAGGCGACGCGAATCATAGAGTTCATAGACGCGGACGACTCCGCTGACGCGAAAGCATACGACTGCGAAATGCGGCTAGGGGTTGTGACAGATACACTGGATGTATGGGGCAGCGTTATCGGCGAAGCCCAAGCGGATGCGGCGCACGGCATAGACGGCGGCGCGGTCGAGGGCGTTTTGGCGGCTATGACAGGCGAGCTGGATCAGATACCACCCGCGTATTCCGCGATAAAATACAAAGGCAAGAAACTCTACGAGCTGGCGCGGCGAGGCGAGGAAATTCCCGAAGATGCCGTGAAGCCGCGCAGGGTCAGAATCGGAAGCATCGTATTCAAGGGCATAAGCTTCGACGCGGACGGCCATCCCGCTTCCAATCCTGGCTTTGCCACGGTGCGGTTCTCCGTTGTCTGCTCCAAGGGTACCTATGTGCGATCAATAGTGAGGGACGCGGGAGACGCCCTTGGCTGTGGCGCGGCAATGAGCGCCCTGACGCGCACCAAGAGCGGTGTGTTCACGCTGGACGACGCCGGTTCCCATCCGGGCTTGCCTAGCGGGAACGCCGAATCAGGGGATATGGCGCACGCGCTTCTCCCTATGGACTCCGCCATACCATATCTGCCCGAAATCCGCCTCGCGGAAGCGGACGCCCGCAGGTTCAAGAGCGGGCTGCGGTTTCGCGCAAAACAGGCGGCAGGCGGCGGCGCGTGCAGCTACGCGTTCACGCGCGTCTACGAGAGCAGCGAGTTTATCGGCATCGCGAAAATTGAGGAAGATATAGTCAAACCATACAAGGTGATCACTTCATGAAAATATTTACTAGTATAGATGAAATTGTAAACATAGCCCCGACCGCCGTAGCCCTGGGCAAATTCGACGGGCTTCACCTGGGGCACGCCGAGCTGATACGCCGCATGGTGGACTGCGCTAAGGAGCGCGGGCTGACCCCTGCGGTGTTCACGTTCTCGAACCACCCGTACAATGTCATAGCGGGCAGGGCGCTTATCGGCAGCATAGCGGACGAGCGCGACAAGGCGGCGCTGTTGTCGGAGCTTGGCGTGGAGTACCTGTTCTCGTTCAATTTCGACGAGCGTTTTCACGAGATGCCGCCCTGCGAGTTTATCGATAACATGCTGGTGCAGGCGTTCCAGGCTCGCGCCGTGTTCTGCGGCTTCAACTTCCGCTTCGGCGCGGAAGCGGGCGGCGACCCCAACCTGCTAATGGGCGTAGGCGCGGAAAAAGGCTTTGATGTGGAGGTTATGGATCCCTACCGCGTGGGCGACACGCTCGTGTCCAGCACGGTTATCCGCGACCTGATTGCGGACGGCAGCATGGAGGAAGCGGCGGCGTACCTAGGCAGGCCGTTCTGCATATCGGGCGAAATCAGCCGCGGCAACGGCATAGGCAGAGGCCTGGGCTTCCCGACCGCGAACATAGCGCTGCCAAAGGGGCTGGTCGTTCCCGCCTATGGCGTGTATGTAACAGAGAGCGAGATAACAGGGCAGG
>JAIRPC010000017.1 GCA_031257215.1 Eubacteriales Family XIII. Incertae Sedis bacterium | reverse complement strand
TTCGCTGGCCTGTTCAAAGTGAAGCCGCAGTCGTTCCCCGCCAAGATGCTGTCCACGATAATAGTGGCGTTGATTCTCTGCACCTGCCTGAGCCTGCTCATGACCGCAGTCAACGCGGGCGTAGGCCCCTGGTTCGTCGCCGCGTGGCTGTCGGCCTACCCGTTCGCGATGCTGTCCGTCTACGTCTCGGCCCTCGCCGGAATACTGACGGGCGTACCGTTAACAAAAGCAATACTACACATCCCGAAGGACGCCGCATAGTCAAAACCGGCTATGCGATTTTCATATGAAAACATCCAGCCAAAAAACAGCAAGGCCGAATCATGTCCCTCTTTCTACATTTAAGGAGTCATGATTCGGCCACAATTATGGCAGGCGCGTTTTTACAGCGGGCGGCGCCTGATCAGCATTGCCAGCGTCAGCGCTCCCGCGCAGCCCATTATCAGCGCTACCCCTATGGGATTGAAGCCGTCGCCTGTTTTCGGCGCTCTCTGCGGCAGGCGCTTTTCGTTCTTCGCCTTTGCGGCGGCTGGCGTCAGTATGTCTGTGGCGGCTGGCGTCACTATGTTAACGGCCGCCGCAGTTACCGATATGTCTATATTGGTCACAGATCCGCCAGGCGGCGTGAATATGATTCCCGTACCGCCGTCCGGTTCAGGCGGTTCGGGTTCGTCGTCCCTATGCACCGCTGTTTCGTGCGTGTCCTCGCCGCCGCCCGACGGTATATCAGGATCGTCCTCTATCACCTTGCCGTCCGTATTCGGGCGCGACGGGCTGACCATAGTGTTCACTATGCTTCCATTTATTAAGCCTGGATCCGATATGTTCACGGAATACTCCACCGTTACCCTGCTTTCGAGCGGCAGGTCCGCGTAGTCCGCCGCCACGGACTGGAAGCCTATATTCCTGCCAAGCTGCTTCGGCGGCACAGCCATATCCTTATACGCTATATTCAGCGGCGAAAGCGGCTCCACCCTGAACGCGTTGCCCGACACGGTGATGTCACAGCGGCTCGTGATAAGCCTGTTCGCCGAGTTTTTGACCGTGATAGAGCCGGGTATCAGTCTGACGCCCGCCTGGGTTATCTCATCAAAGAATATGCAGTCGCGCATGAACGTGCCTGGGTTGACGTTCGTGACGACAGCCTTGTAATGTATCTCGTCGCCCTTGCCTATCTCGCCGCCGTCCGTCTGCGCCGTTTTCACCACGTTCAGCTTCGGGCTGTTGATGTACACCTCCGCGCCGTCACTCTTTGGCGAGGCCCAGTCTCCCGACGTGTCGGAAAAGCTGGACACGAACGCCGTGTTCGTGACTATCTTCCCGTTCAGTTCCTTGAACGCGGAGGCGTCAAAGCTTATGACCGCGGTTTCGGAGAGCTTCAAGGCGTCGGCCCGCAGCTCGAAACCGCCCCTTGTGGCAACGACGCTTTTGCCTGCCGCGGAGATGCCGCTAACCGTGATGCCCGAAATGCTAACACTGTTAGGCAAATCCGTGTCCCACACCCTGACGTTAACCGCGTCGCCCGCGCTCGCCGCCGTGTGGCTCACCTTGACCGTGTAGCGAAACGTGCCGCCCACCTGGTTCTCGTACGGCGAGACCGATTTCTCTATCCTCAGATCAGGCACGGGCGCTTTCGTGAAAACCGTTTCCGTGCCGACATCCGGGCGGTCGTTGACCGCGACCCGCCCCTGGTTCGCGTAGCGTAGCGCCCTGTCCGAGTCCACATAATGCCCGTGCGCCCGAAGCGTCGCTTCGCCCACGCCCTGCCTGAGCCGCACGGTTATCTTGACCGTGTATTCGTGTCCGTAGAAAGCGGCGTTTTGCAGTGCGGCAGGCTTGGCGGCGGCGCGGATATTGCCGCCGGCGTTAGTTATGTCAAAACTGCCGCTGGCATCCGTGCCAAGCCCGTCGCGGAACACCTTAACATCCGTCACTTCCAGACAGCTTTCGATCTGGTCGGCGAATGCGAAGCTCGTATATTTTTTGTCCTCCGCGCTCTTGGCGGGAACGTACTGCGAGACGGTGTAATAGAAAGGCTCGGCGGCATTCGCGAGAGTGTTGGAAGCGACAAGGCTCTCATTGCTGTCCGAAACCTCCTTGTGCGGAACGTATACGTCCGTCTCCACCGCGCCCGTGTTTTTCGCCTCGCCGTCTATCGAGACCGTCCCCTGGTTCATGACCTTCCACCCGTCGCGCGCGCTGGGCTTCAAAGAACCCTTGCCCACGATCGCGTGGCCGTGCGCGGCGCGGGCGACATCGTTCACGGCGGGGTTCCACCTCACCGCTATTTCGAGCGTCTTGCGCGTGTCGATCCTGCCTGAGCCGCCGTAAAAGCTATCGCTGCCCAGAGCGGACGCTTTCGCCGTCGCGGTCACGAGGTTGCCAGCCGACACGGATATGTCGAACCAGTCATTGCTGCCTGAGCCATCCGCGCCGCCCGCGGTCCAATGCGCTCTCCGCGATCTCGCGCCCGCCGCCGTGTTGTATACGCTTACCGAAAGTATTTCAAGGCAGGCATCGATCTGATCCCTCATCACGAACGAGCCAAACTCCTCGCTCGGCGCGATGCCGCCGGGCACGTCCTGATATATGTTATAGGTGAACGTTTCGCCTGCGTCCGCAAGGCAGTTCCTCTCCACATGCTCCTCGTCGCCGTCGGAAACGTCCTTCCATGGGTCAGGGATTTCCGGCATGAACATGCCGTACACGGAGCTGCCGAACCAGGCGTAGTCCACAAACCCGTCGGACTCGTCGTTGCCGAACGTGAGCGTGAACCCGTCCGCGCCGCTCGAAAAAGCGAAGCCGACCGCGTTGGCCGCGCCCGCTCCATCCACGGGATCCATGTCGGCAAAGAACATATTCTTGCCGCCCGTGCGCCCGTAGTTCAGCTTGGTCTTGGGGTCGAGGTAGATCCCCTGCACATGCGACGAGCCGACCGCTACATACTGGTGGTCATCCACGTCGGAGTACGTCAGGTTCGTTTTCAGGCTGTACGGCGTGTCCGTGCCGTGCAGAAAATATTCGTAGGTCAGCTCCGCTTCCTTGACGCCGAGCAACACCACATTCGGGCTGGCATGGTTTTTCTGAATCGCTATATACGCGTAGTCTGGGTCGCCTAGCACGGTGTAGTCCGTTACCGTGATCTTGATGTCGATAGCGACAGGCTCGGCCTCGCCGGTTTTCCATACGTGCGCACCCTTGGCAGTCACACCGAACTTTCCCGCCGCCTTTCCGTTCTTCACGTTGAACCCCCAGTGTGACGCCGACGTAGAGCCCCGCACAGCATTCACGATAGTGCTGTTGTACTCCACCGCTTTGTCATACCCGTCCTGCTGCGCGCTCGAATCCCCGAACGCGCCGTAGACTGTCTCGTGCTCGTTGCCGTCTTTGTCAGTGTATTTCCCGAAGGGCTTGTGCGCGTAGTCCGCCCCGACCTTCAAGGCATGGTCGATGCTCGACCACGAGGAGTAATAACCTTTGTGGCTCTCGAACGCGGCCTGCCCCGGCCTGCCTTTTGCGGCTGGCTCGGTGTTGGCGGAATTCAGCGCGAACGCCGACTGCGGGAAAATAAGTGCGATAACGATAATAGTGGCGGCGGCAATCCTCGCACGCCTCGGGGGATGCTTGGACGCAGCGGTGCGCCAAGGCGCCGCCCCTATCCTCGCTCTGCGGTTCATTTTTCTTCTATTCATATTCGCTGTTTTAGTTATTTTATCCATTTGTAACTCCTTCTTTAACTTTATGGATTTATCATTATTACTGTTAGTTTCATACTGTACCATATATAATTTTAATTGTCAATAGTTTACTTATAGGAAATTTTAAGGATATTTGCTCGCGCCTTTGTGAGCCTTGCCTGTTTTTTTAGGCTTTTCTGATTATTCCGTGTATTGCGTAACATGTTGACACGCCTCGCTTGCGCTGATATCCTTTGATTGTTTGGTGCTTCGGATAGGCCGAAGCAAATAGTTACAAGCCGGAGGCGTCTTGCCGACGGAAGCAGATATTAATTCATTGTTCGGAGGTAAAAGAATGAGTTATGTTGACAAAATCATAGCGGATATCGAAAAGAAGAATGGTGACCAGCCGGAGTTTTTGCAGGCGGCAAAAGAGGTGCTCGAATCGCTTCGTGTTGTCGTGGACAACGACAAGAAGTATGAGGACGTGGCGCTTCTCGAAAGGATCGTCGAGCCTGAGCGCATCGTGCAGTTCCGCGTCCCGTGGATCGACGACAGCGGCAAGGTGCAGGTCAACAGGGGCTATCGCGTAGAGTTCAACTCGGCAATAGGGCCATACAAAGGCGGTCTTCGCTTCCACCCCACCGTCAACCTCTCCATCATCAAGTTCCTCGGTTTTGAGCAGATTTTCAAGAACAGCCTGACTGGCCTGCCCATCGGCGGCGGCAAGGGCGGTTCAGACTTCGACCCGAAGGGCAAGAGCGATTTTGAAGTCATGCGCTTCTGCCAGTCCTTCATGACCGAGCTTTCGCGCCACATCGGGCCGAACACGGACGTACCGGCCGGCGACATCGGCGTGGGCGGCCGCGAGATCGGGTTCATGTACGGACAGTACAAGAGGATCAAGAACGAGTTCACAGGCGTGCTGACGGGCAAGGGCCTCGAATGGGGCGGCAGCCTCGCGCGCACGGAAGCGACGGGCTACGGCCTTGTCTACACGGTCGAGGAATACCTGAAATCCATCGGCGACAGCTTCAAGGGCAAGAAGGTCGCGGTTTCGGGCAGCGGCAACGTGGCGATCTTCGCGACGCAGAAAGTGCAGCAGCTCGGCGGCACGGTCGTGTCCATGACGGATTCCACCGGCTATGTCTATCATGAGGCTGGCATCAACCTCGACGACATCAAGGAGATCAAGCTCGTACAGCGCGGCAGGCTCTCCGACTACGGCAAGAAGCACAGCGACGCGGTATACAAGGAAGTCGGCAACGGCAGCGTGTGGGACATCCCCGCGGACATCGCCCTTCCCTGCGCGACGCAGAACGAGCTGGATCTCGAAAACGCGAAGACCCTCGTGAAGAACGGCTGCAAGGTCGTCGGCGAAGGCGCGAACATGCCTTCGACCCAGGACGCGGCGGACTACTTCGTCGAGAACAAGATCGCGTTCTTCCCCGGCAAGGCGGCGAACGCGGGCGGCGTAGGCGTTTCGGCTCTCGAAATGTCGCAGAACTCAGAGCGCCTCTCATGGACGTTCGAGGAAGTCGATTCTCAGCTGAACAAGATGATGGTCAACATCTTCCACTCCATCGACGACGCTGCGCGTGAGTACGGCCTGGAAGGCAACTACATCGCGGGCGCGAACATCGCGGGCTTCAAGAAGGTGGCCTCCGCAATGATCGACCAGGGTATTGTGTAAGCATACCTAGCAACACAAAGAATCGAAAAGACGGCGCCGAAACTGCTGGCGCCGTCTTTTTTTGCGTTATCGCGTTAATCGCGTTACTCAAAAACTTATAGACTCATACATCAAAAGGATAACAGTGCGAAACCGATGTCAGCTTTCTCAATGCGGCTTTTCGCATAGCTAGGCTAAATTCTCAGCTCGCCGCCAGCCAGAATAACGGCGCTGCCGCCTACCCTGACACTCACTCCGCCACCCTCCGCTGCGTGGCGCGTCAAGCGCGTCAGCACGCGCGACGCGCGCCCCATCGCTTCGCCCTGCACGAAGGTGTTCGCCATGTCCGCCATGACAAGGCCGTGCTTGTATAGGTAGTATGTGAGCGCGCCGTTCGCCGTGCCCGTGGCGGCTTCCTCGTCAATGCCATAGAGCGGCGCGAAGTTGCGGCAATGGAAAGTGTCGGGCTCATCCGCGTCCACACAAAACGCGTGGACGCCCGTGACGCCGTTTTGCTCAGACAGCTTCGCAAGCGCATGGAAGTCGGGCGCAAGCGCGTTCAGCCTGTTACGCGACGCTACGGGCAGTATGATGTCGGGAAGCCCTGTGGATATTATCTCAGGGTACAGCCCCGCCATGCTAGGGCGCGGTACCGGCCCCATGATCGAATATATATCCAGAAGCTCGCCCGCGCTGGTTATCGTGCGCAGAGCTTTCGGCTCGGCCATATCCATCCATACCGTGCCGCCGTCTATGTCTATGTTCAGCTCGCCCGCGCAGGTGCGATTCGCGTACCTGCCGCCATTCGGTATCAGCCCCACCTCGGCAAGCGTGTGGAACGCCGCTATCGTGGCGTGGCCGCAGATATCGACCTCGCAGACGGGCGTGAAATA
>JAIRPC010000113.1 GCA_031257215.1 Eubacteriales Family XIII. Incertae Sedis bacterium | reverse complement strand
CCTGAGGGCGGCGTCGCGGCGGTCAAAACGCCAGGCGACCCTGCGGCGAAGATCGTCATCAAGGACGCTGGCCTGCGCGGCAACAGCGCGACCAACGGCGGCGCGGTAATGAACTCGGTAGACCTGACCGCCACGAATGTGGATTTCAGCAACAACACGGCCAGCGGCGCGGGCGGCGCGGTGAATTCGCGCGGCGACATAAGCACCGTGATAACAGGCTGTATATTCGACGGCGACAAGGCCGCGAACACCACGGCTGGCTACGGCGGCGCGGTGTCGGTGTTCGGCGGGTCGCTGACCATCAAGGACAGCAGCTTCACGGGCGACAGCGCGAAATACGGCGGCGCGGCGTCGGTTGACGGCGACAATGACGCCATTATAGAGAACTGCATTATATCGGATGACAGCGCGACCAACGGCGGCGGCATATACAGCGGGCACGCCAGGCTGAACATCAAAAATTCCGTTATCGAATCGAATAACGCGACCAAGGGCGGGGCGCTGTACGTATACAGCAACCGAAAGCTCGCGCTCGGCGTGGCGATAGACGGCACCTCGATAAACGGCAACAGCGCCAAGAGCACGGCAGGCATATACACGGACGACATCAATCTGATCAGGGCGAACAATTCGACCTTCGCGGACAACGCTTCCGACAAGGGCTGCCAATGGAGCATAGCCAACGCGCTCGCCGATGACCCTGACTACGCGGACGCGCTTCTCCACAACGCCAATATAGTAGGCACGTCATACACCTCACCCTACGGGAACGCTTACAACAATGTGGACATAACCTACGTCACGGACAAATATCTTGGCGAGGACGAGAACCCCGGCGGTGAGGACGAGGATACCAGCGGCGAGGACGAGGACACGGGCGACGGCGATACGACAGGCCCCGCGGTCGAGCCTGCCACGCCGATAATACCTGACGAGCCCGACGGTCCGATAGCGCCTGACATAGTGCCGAATACGCCCGCACCCTCGGGCGGGCCATCAGGAAGCCCCAGCGGCGCGCTGACGCCAGCGCTGACGCCAGCATCGATGCCCGCGGGCAGCTCGGTTGTTTCCAACACCGTGTACACGGCGGCCGCGACGCCTGCGGTAGGCACCGCGCCTATGTCAATGAACCTCTCAGATGGCAACGCGCCTGATGAAGCTGTCATCGGAAACCAGTCCGTGCCATTCGAATCGTCCAGAGACGGCGTTTGGTCGCTCATAAATCTGATAATGACAGTTGTGGCCGCCATCATGATGATAGTGTCGCTGATGGCCACGGCAAGGAGACGCTACGATTCCTTCGAGGTCGAAGCCGGCGACGCGTGGGCGCCCGCGGTTGCTGAGCATGGCGACTGGTTCGATTACAGGGCGGGTATCGAGAAGCAGAACAGGAAGCGCAAGCTCATGAAGCTGCTCTGCATCATCCCGACAGCCATCATCTCCGTGATGTTCGTGCTGATGGAGGATATGTCGAAGCCAATGGGCTACATGGACAAATGGACATCCCTGTTCCTCGTAGTGCTGTTGGTGCAGGTGGCGACAACGCTACACATAATCGCGCAGACAAGAGCCGTAAGGGACAATCGTTGATCCGACTCCCACAAACGCGGCGTGGAAATAGGTCTGGGGAGAAAACCACAAGGGAAACGGGGAGGGAACCAAGCGGCAGGGGCGTCGGGGGACGCCCCTCCGTTTTTTGCGGAGCCATAGGCGGGCAAGCCCGTCTTTCGATACGGCCTTTGCCGCGTCGTTCAAGTTACATTAACCAATCCCGTACTTAGTCTTGACGCGCTCTATTTTTTTGCCTAGCGGGGTCAGGGTCAGGGCGAGGAAGACCACCGTGGATGATATGTGGGAGAGGTTCATGATTAGGCCCGCGCCGTATGCCGCCGCCATGCTTGTTGCGTTGATGTCCGCTATGAAGCCTACTATGAACCATGAGTCCAGCAACAGCCCGTAGAGGAACGACGCGGCTATGCCGTAGATGTAGATGCCGAGCTTCCGGTCAGGGCGGAGCGCGCCTTTTTCCGCGAACGCCCCCGCGACGAAGCCCATCACGCCCCACCCGTACATCTGCCACGGCGTCCACATGCCCTGGCCGAGTATCATGTTCGATATGAGCGCCGTGAACGCGCCCATGAGGTAGCCGCTCCTGCGCCCGAAGTACAGCCCCGTGAAAACGCAGAGCGCGGACACTGGCTGAAAATTCGGTATGGGCGTGAGTATGACGCGGCCTACCGTCGCGGCGGCGGACAGCACCACGACGGGCATTATCTCCGCAGGCGTCGGCTTGCTCTGTTCAAAATTTGCAAAAAATGGAATGAATGAGCATATTGCGACGAGAGCTGTCAGCGGCGCGGCGGCCGCGATTTCGTATTTGGCACAGATGAAAAGGACGGCCGGCACGGCTATGAGCATGATGATTTCGGCTATCGAAACAGGATGTCGTTTCATTGCGGCAACTCCACGTCGCGTTCGAGCACACAGCCGTCCAGTATGCCGCGCGTCATGCGGCTGACGCTCGTGGTGTAGAACATGTTATTCGCGAAAAATTCGCGCGCGCCGCCGTTCGCTATGATGGCTCGCCCGAACAGCATGGAGCAGGCGTCGGCGTACTCGGCGGCAAATTCTATGTCGTGCGTGACCATCGCGATCGTGACACCGGACTCTTTCAGCCCCGTGAGGATGTCCCCGATTTCCCGTTTGGCGAAAGCGTCAAGCCCCTTGATCGGCTCGTCGAGCAGCAGTATGTCAGGGCGCAGCAGCAGAACCTTCGCTAGTGCGGCTTTCTGCATTTCGCCCGCCGACAGGTCGTAGGGGTGCCGCCTTAGCAGCTGCCCTATGCGCAGCCTTTCCGCGATCTCCCCTACGTCGCGGTCGGTGATGTCCGCGCTGTGTTCGCGCAGGTCGTCCGCAACCGTGTCGCAGACGAAGATCGACTTGGGGTCCTGAAACAGCATGCACAGCTTTTTATCTTTCGGCGCGATAACTTTTCCTTTGAATGGCTTGTAGATGCCGGATAGTACGCCCAGCAGTGTGCTTTTGCCGCTGCCGTTGCCGCCTACATAGATGTGCAGCCCGCCGCACATGATTTCCGTGTCTAGCCCTTTCAGCACGAAGTCCTCGCCCTTTGAGTAACGGAACCATATGTCCTTGGCGGTAATCGCCGCCTTGCTGGCGGGGTTTGTTATGCTTGGCGTGGCGGTCTGCGGCACTGTGGTTGCGGCAGCTGACGGCGTGTCGGCTCGCGCCTCGGCGGATTTTACGGCGTTCGATAGCCATACGCGCCCTTGCTTTACGTCCAGCGGCAATGGCTCTCCCGCTTCGCCTGTCTGCCCGGCGTGGCGCATAGCCGCCCTTGTCGGCGCGGGCAGCGCCGCCGCGTAGCCCTTGGCTGACGCTGCCAGGAACTGAGGGAAGCCCGCGCCCGTACCGCAGTATTCCGTCCGTCCGTTTTCGAGGTAGATAACCTTGTCCACATCCGCCAGGACTTCATCCAGCAGATGCTCCGAGAGTATAACGGTCGTGCCAAGCTCCTTGTTCACGCGTTTCAGCATGTGCATGAACTCCCCCGCGGCTATCGGGTCGAGCTGTGACGTCGGCTCGTCGAGTATGACTATCTCTGCCTGCATGGCTATGACCGCCGCGAGCGACAGTATCTGCTTCTGCCCGCCCGACAGCTCGAACACGCTCTTGCCGAACCAGCCCTCTATCCCGAAGAACGCGGCTATCTCGCCTATGCGCAGGCCGATCTCCTCTGGCGGCACGCCGAGGTTTTCTAGCCCGAATGCGAGTTCGAGCCACACCGAGTCCATAACGATTTGGTTGTCAGGATCCTGCATGACGAAGCCGATGATTTCGGCTGATTCGCGCGGGGATAGCCCGCTCCTGCCGAACACCTCTATGGCGCCGCTTTTTTCGCCCGCTGGCGCGAGTTCAGGTTTTAGGTTTCTAAGGAGCGTGGTCTTGCCGCAGCCTGATGTGCCGCAGAGCAGGGCGAGCTCGCCGCGCCCAATGTCCGCCGAAATGCCGTCCAGCGCCTTGCCCTCCGCGCCGGCGTATGCGAACGAGAAGCCCTTGATGGATATAGCCGTGTTGTCGTCGGTAAATACATTCATAATAATAATTCACAATCAGTCATTTTAGCCGTTGCACCGCCTCGTCTATCAGCGGCAGGAGCAGCATGGCGGCGTATAGCGCGTAGGGCAGCGGGTTCGCGCTGATGCCGCTTATGAACGGGAAGAAACGAAAACTGCCGCCGCCCGAAACCTCGCCGTAGAAGAATATGCACCAGACGTTCGCGGCGAACAGCAGAGCCACCGCGGCTATGAACGCTATGTCGCGCGGCGCTATGCGGTAGCGCGAGAAGGATGTGCGCGGCCCTGCGCCGTAGCCCCTCGCGCGCATGGAGTCCGCAGTCTCTATGCTGTCCTCCATGCTGCGGCTGATGAGTATGCCCGATACGCGCACGCCGTTTTTCACGCCGAGCTTGCTCCCGCTTTTTTTTCGCCCGCCTCCGCCTGCGCCCAGCCCGAGCGCCGCCTGCGCGTCCGCTATCTCGCGCATCCTGACGGTCATGACGGGAACGAATTTCAGGATCATAGATATGACCATGGAGGACGTTGGTGCCGCCCGCCCGAACAGGTACATGAATTTGTCGTTGGTGATGAGCCGCTGGTAGCACATGAACCACACGAACACGCAGATCAGCATGCCGCCCGCGCACAGCCCGTAGAGAAGCGCCTGCAAGGTTATCGGGTAATCGCCCAGAGCGAAGAGCGTCGTCGCTCCCCTGTGGTTCGTCAGCGGGTTGATGACGGCTATGAGCGCGAACATCGCGAGAAGCGGGCGCAGCCCCAGGGCATACCCGCGCGCGCCGCCGAGGTAGAGGGCGTATGCCGTCCCCGCCGCGAACGAGATGATGACGTACACGGGCTGCATGGTGAGCATGGCGCAGACGATTGCCGCCGCGATATAGCTGAACACCGCGGCGGGATGGTAGTGCGGAAAAGCGTGGTGCTGGTTTTTTCCGTAGCGGCCCGTCACTCTATTGCACGTCCTTGCCGCCGTTCAGGGTGTAGCGAAATCTCACATCGTCGCCCGCCTTGACCTTGTAGACGGTAACGCCGACGCCTGAGTACACGCCGCTCACGAGGAAGGTCCAGCCGCTTTCGCCGCCCGCGTCGAACTCTGACAGGCCGTTGATGGACGAGATGTATTGCTTGCCCGCGAACTTCGCGCCGCTCGCTTTCAGCACGTCGTACACGGTCGCGTCCTTGTCCACCTCAACATTTTTCTTCGCCAGGATGATGCCGTTGTTCGACACCTGGTTCGCGAAGTCCTTGTCCGCCGCGTAGAGCGTCAGGCAGTCTATTGAAACCGA
>JAIRPC010000099.1 GCA_031257215.1 Eubacteriales Family XIII. Incertae Sedis bacterium | reverse complement strand
CTCGCGATAGCGCGCGCCGTTGCGAAAGACCCGAGGATATTCATATTCGACGACAGCTTTTCCGCGCTCGACTACAAGACGGACACAGCGCTGCGCCGCGCGCTGTCGCACGAGCTGTCGGGACGCACCATTATTATCGTCGCACAGCGCATAGCCACCATACTGCGCGCGGACAAGATAGTAGTGCTCGACGAGGGCAGGATTGCGGGCGTAGGCACGCACAAGGAATTGCTTGCGGACTGCGAGGTATACAGGGAAATAGCGGCGTCACAACTGAGCGAGGAGGAGCTTGCGTCATGAGCGATACGAATACAAAAACAAAACCTGCGGCGGCGGGGAATACTCGCCACACGCGCCAGAGGCGGCATCGAGGCCCCGGCGGGTTCGGCGGCGGGCCTCCCGGTGTCACGACTGAAAAGGCGAAGGATTTCAAGGGCACGGTCAAGGCGCTGGTCCGCTATCTCGCCAAATTCAAAATCAGCATATTTATTGTCGCGGTCTTTGCGGTGGTCAGCACTGTGTTCAATGTTATTGGACCGAAGATACTCGCGAACGCCATCACCGAGATGTTCAACGGGATAGTCGCGAAATACACGGCGGGCGGCGCGATTGACTTTGACAAGATATGGGGCATACTGGTGATGCTCATCGCGCTCTATTTCGTCAGCGCGATATTCGGCGGCGCTATGGGGTGGATAATGTCGGGTGTCACGCAGAAGGTCGGCTATGAAATGCGCGCGCGCATCAGCGAGAAGATTCACCGCATGCCTATGAAATATTTCGAATCGAACAGCACGGGCGATGTTCTGTCGCGTATAACGAACGACGTGGACACGCTCACGCAGGGGCTGAACCAGAGCATCACGCAGATCATATCGAGCACGGCCACGCTCGTCGGCGTCATCATTATGATGCTCTCCATCAGCCCGCTCATGACCATCATAGCTTTCGTCATGCTGCCTATCTCGTTCGGTCTGATCGCGCTCATCATGAGGTTCAGCCAGAAGTATTTCAACCGCCAGCAGAAATATCTGGGCAAGGTCAACGGCCAGGTCGAGGAAACGATAAGCGGCCTGAACATCGTGAAGCTCTACAACCACGAGCAGGCGGTCAAGGACGAGTTCACCGCCACGAACGACGTACTGTTCGGGTCGGCGTGGAAGAGCCAGTTTTTCTCGGGCCTCATGATGCCCGTAATAAATTTCGTCGGCAACCTCGGCTATGTGGGCGTCGCGATATTCGGCGGCATGCTGGCGTTCAAGGGTACTATCGCGGTCGGCGACATACAGGCTTTCATCCAGTATGTGCGCAATTTCCAGCAGCCCATCCAGATGTTCGCGCAGGTGTCGAACATGCTGCAAAGCACGGCGGCATCCGCAGAGCGCGTGTTCGAGTTTCTGGACGAGGGCGAGGAATCGCCCGACGCCGCGGACGCCGCTGAGGTGGACAACGCCGAGGGGCTTGTCTGCTTTGAGCATGTGCGCTTCGGCTACGACCCCGAGAAGATCATCGTTGGCGATTTCGAGGAGCGCGTCGAGCCTGGTATGACGGTCGCGATAGTCGGGCCGACGGGCGCGGGCAAGACCACTATGGTCAAGCTGCTCATGAGATTCTACGACGTGAACTCTGGCAGCATCACGCTCGACGGACACGATATCAGGAATATAACGCGCCGAAGCCTGCGCCACAATTTCGGTATGGTCTTGCAGGACACGTGGTTGTTCAAGGGCACTATTATGGAGAACATACGGTATGGGCGGCAGGACGCCACGGACGAGGAGATCTACGAAGCCGCGCGCGCCGCGCACGCCGATCATTTCATCCACACGCTTCCCGGCGGCTACGATATGGTGTTGACGGAGGATGCGGAAAACATCTCGCAGGGCCAGCGCCAGCTGTTGACGATAGCGAGGGCGATACTCGCGGACAGCCCAATACTGATACTAGACGAGGCCACGTCGAGCGTTGACACGCGCACGGAAGGGCAGATACAGAAGGCCATGAACAATTTGAAGAAGGGCCGCACGAGCTTCGTCATAGCGCACAGGCTGTCCACCATCAGGGACGCTGACCTCATCCTGGTCATGAACAAGGGCGACGTGATAGAGCAGGGGACGCACGACGAGCTTCTGGCGGCGGGAGGCTTCTACGCCGACCTCTACAACAGCCAGTTCGACCCTGTGGATGTCGCGGTGTAGGGCTTTATTTGACCGAAGTCAGAACATCATATGCTCCATGAACAGCTTGTTGAACGTGGGGTGGGTGGCTAGGTTTATTTCTCTGCCCCTTGACGCGATAGCCCCCGCTGTTTTCAGATAATCCTCGCTGGTCTGGGGGCTTGCCGCGTTTGCCGCCGCCGGCTTGGTGAGCGCGGCAAGCGCGGCGCCTGCCAGGCTGCTGTTGCCTATGGGAATCACTTTGCCGCGCAGGGCTTCGGGGATCAGCCCTATGCGGAAAGCGCTTTCGGGGTCAAGGTGCTGGCCGAAGCCGCCCGCAAGGTAGAGCCTGTCGGGTATGATTCCTCCCGATTCGCTGATGAGCGTTTCTATTCCCGCCCTTATCGCGCTTTTCGCCAGCTGGAATTCGCGCACGTCTTTCTGTGTTATCGTAACGCCCTCGGCTATCGGCACGCCATCCTCCGTTACAAGCGGGGATTTTTTGTTCAGTGCCCCTGTCGGCTTGACGATGCCTGCGTCCGCGAAGCATGCCATAGCGTCCAGTATGCCAGAGCCGCATATGCTGTGCGCCGCGCCGCCGCCAATGGTTTCATAGCGGAATTTCTTGTTTGCGCCGTTTGCCAGTTCCAGCCTGGATATCGCGCCCTCCACGCTGCCGCTTCCGCAGGAGATATTGCCGCCCTCGAATGCGGGACCCGCCGCCGTGGAGGTGCATAAAAGCCCGTTGTTGGAGTGATACGCTATCTCTCCATTTGTACCCATATCTACCAGAATATATGAACCAAGGTCATTCGCATTTTCTTCGGCCTCTATTGCAGGCGATGGAGTGGATTGCGGGTCGGCGCCCGCAATGACGGCAGATGGAGCCTCCGTAACGTGTTGCTCGCCGCCCTTGCCGTCCAGCGTCAGCAGCCCCGCTGTTATGTCGCCGCCTATGAAAGCCGATATGAATGGGAGTATATGCACGGGCGCTTGGAGCGTGTCCGCGCGAAACACTTCATTATATGTATATGCTTCGTTGAACTGAAACGCGGGCTCGAACGGGGCCAGCCCGAGCGAGCGGCAGGGCAGCCCGAGCAGGAGGTAGCACATAGTGGTGTTGCCCGCCACCACGACGCGCGCGACCCGCGCCGCGTCCGTGCCGCTTTCCGCGAGCAATTTTGAGACCATCCGATCGAGCTGGTTGACTATAACGCCTGACAGCAAGGAGGAGTCATCCATAGAAGCGTTGATGCGCGAGATGACATCCGCGCCGTAGACGCGCTGTTCGTTTAGCTCCGCGACCGCCCAGACATCCTCGCCAGACGGCAGGCCTATCAGCTTCGCGACAACGGTGGTAGTGCCGATATCAATGGCTATGGCACATTCTCCCGCGCCCGCACTCGTCCCAGCGCGTTCGCTCACGACACCCGCGCCAGCCACCCCGCTCGTCACAGTTCCGCCGCCCGCACTAGTCACGCCGCCGCCAAAGTCCGTAAGTATATCATACGCGCCGCTTCGCTCTGGCAACGCGACGCTTATGTCCGATACCACTTTTGTCTCGCAGGCAAGGCGCGGCTCGCCGTCCACGACGACCCCGCATTTTCCGCAACGCCCGCGCCCGCCGCAGTCTGCCGCGATATCAATGCCGTTGGCCCGAATAACATCAAGCAGGCTCGCCCCCTCCTCGGCGCGGACCACGGTATCTGTTCCCACAAAACGTACATTATATTTCTTCATAAAATCTCCTTTGCGCAATAGTTATTTTACCACAGCGCGTGGCGGTCAGCATAATATTCCGTGCGCCCACCCTACAAAGGCGGCGCGTTTTATGATAGTATATGGATATGGAGCAGAGGAAATACTACACGGAGATCAGGATACTTTACGCCGACACGGACGCTATGGGCATCGTGTGGCACGGCAACTACGTTCGCTTTTTTGAGTTCGGTCGCACCGAGGCCCTGCGCGAAATCGGCTTTCCCTACGACGAGTTCGAGTCGCGCGGCTTCATGATGCCGCTCTACAACGTGACGGTGGACTACAAGCGCCCCGCGCGCTTCGACGACGAGCTGGTTATCGCGTCGTGGCCCAG
>JAIRPC010000086.1 GCA_031257215.1 Eubacteriales Family XIII. Incertae Sedis bacterium | reverse complement strand
TCTCCTGCATTTCATGTTCGTGCGCACGGTCATACGGCACGGTATCGACAGGAAGTTCTATGGGGAGATATTGATGTGAATACATGGTATGCCAGCAGGAATAACATACTCCTCGTGGTATTCGCCGCGCTCCTCGCCTTAGTCGCGATCAGGCTGTACACCATCTCTGGGCCGGAGGGCGAAAAGTGGACGGCCGAGGCTGACTCGAACCAGGTGAGGACCATCAGGACCGACGCGCCGAGGGGCGAAATATACGACAGGAACGGTGTGCTGATAGCGGGCAACCATCCGAGCTATGCCGTCGATTTTTCGCGCAACGGCATGTCGAACGAGAACGCGAACGAGAGCGCAAAAAAGCTGATCGATATACTGAACAAGCACGGCGAAAAGCTCATAGACGAATTCCCCATACTGCTTTCAAAGAAAGGCGCCATGTCGTATTCGTTCGACAAGGAGATAAAAAAATGGCTTTCGGACAACGATATGCCCGACGGCTATACGGCGGAGCAGGCGTTCTCCGAGCTGCGCACAAGGAACAGCATACCCGACAGCCTGTCCGCTGCGGAGGCGCAGAAAGCGCTGATAGACAGGGGGGTTACGCCTCCCATCTCCGTTGGCAACAAGATAAGATTCACAAAGGATATCGAAAAGGAAACCTTCTGGACCCTGCACTACGTCGATGGCAAGCCAGACGCGGCTGGCGCGTATGGGCAGCTGCGCGAGCTGTACGGGGTGGACAAGCAGTTCCCAGGGCTGAAAGAGAAGGAGGTGCGCCAGATCATCATAGTCAGGAGCGCGCTGACGTCGCTCGGCTACCTGCGGTGGATGCCCGCGAAGATAGCGGCCAACCTGAAAGAGGAAACCGTAATGGAGCTTGAAGAGAACAAGCACAACCTCGAAGGCGTAGAGGTGGTAACAGAGTATGTCCGCTACTACCCCGAAAATAACACGGCCAGCCATGTTGTGGGGTACCTTGGAAAGATATCGCAGGATAAGTTGAATGAATACGAGGGAAAAGGCTACAAGGCCGCCGACCTCATAGGGCTTTCGGGCATAGAGGCCTCGCAGGAGAGCATACTCAGGGGCGTGGACGGCATGAAGCGCGTGCAGGTGAACGCCTCGGGCGAGTTCGTCAGCGAACTGAGCAGCGAAACCGAGGCCAAGCAGGGCAGCGACATTGCTCTGACGATAGACATGCGGCTGCAAAAAATAGCGGACGACACGCTCGAAAAAGCCCTGCGCGGCATCCGCGCAGGCGGCGTGTTCACGAGCGAGTTCGGCAACTACCAGTTTAAGGAGAAGTCCAAGAACGCGGAGGTCGGCGCAGTCGTGGTTATCGACGTCAAGACGGGGGAGCCGCTGGCCATATCGAGCTTCCCGAATTTCGACCCGAACCTTTTCGCCGACGGCATATCGATAGACGAATGGAACTCGCTTCAAGGCGACAACCCGCGCGACCCGCTGGCACCGCGCCCGCTCTACAACGTGGCCGCCATGACCGCCGTACAGCCAGGCAGCACGTTCAAGCCCCTGACGGCCATAGTCGCGCAGGTATGCGGGCTGGATCCATATAGGGAGCTTTACGACGAACACGAGATAGAGATTGGCGACCACGTATATAAATGTATGGGGCATCACGGATATGTGAACCTGTTCAAGGCGCTCGAAGTATCGTGCAACTATTATTTCTACGACGTGGCGACGGGCAAGGACTGGGCGAGCAACGGGAACAGCCTTGGTTACTCGGAAAAAATCAGCATAGACAAAATATCGAAGTACGCGAAGAAGTTCGGGCTGGGCGCCAAAACAGGTGCCGAGATCAGCGAAACAATAGCGCCCGCGCCGACCGCCGCCTCGAAGCTCGAAGGCACCAAGGCGCTGCTCAGGCTGTACCTGTTCGGGCAGGCGGAGGCGCTGTTCGGCCCCGATGTGGCGAAGGACTATGACAGGCTCGACGGGATAGTCAGCCAGATAGTCGGGTGGACGGAGGAAAACCCGCCGATAGCCGACGTGAAAAGCAGGCTCATAGACCTGGGCGTCAAGTCGGACATGGCGCAGAGCACGGCCGAGCGCTGCAAATACGATTATTTCAACTACGCGCAATGGACCACTGGCGACGTGTTCAACATAGCTATCGGGCAGGGCGAGAACGCATTCACGCCCATGCAGATGGCGCGATACCTCTCCACGATAGGCAACGGCGGCAGCCTGAAATCCATGAGCCTCATAAAGGCGGTCGAGGGCAAGGGCGAGCTGGAAAGGCCGAAGGCGGAAAAGACGGGCGTGAGCAAATCATACCTGCAAAACGTCATCAAGGGCATGGGCAGGGTGGCAGAGGACGGAACCCTGTCGAGCGGCATTGAGGGGCTTGGCGTCAGCGTGGCGGGCAAGACGGGCACGGCGGAGCGCTCGGGCTATATCAACCCGCCAGACGAGGTAGCCTATGTCAAGGAGCATCTGGGCGGCATCAACCCGAACCTAAAATGGAAGGATGTGAACAACGAAATGAAACGGCTGATGAAGGACTACCCGCGCCTGTACCCTAACAGGAACGTGGCGGTGCGAAAGGCAGTAACTAACCTTTCCGGGAAAAACTTCAAAGAAGAAAATATCGACGCGTTCAAGGACACCTACGCGGACTTCGCCTCGGTCATGGCCATGGCGCCCGCTGACGACCCGGAGATAGCCGTGGCCTGCCTCATCGTGCAGGGCGGGCCGTCGGGCAACGCCGCGCCAGTCGTGAGGGAGCTGATCGGCCAGTATTTCAAGCTGAAAAAGCAGGACGAAAAGAACAGTATAAAAATAGATTTCGGCACGTTCTTCACGGACGACAAAAAGGAGCGCATCATCAGCGGTCCCGCAGTGACGGTGGCGGCCATTGGGTAGGCTTTACTTGGTCGCTTCGGGCAAGGGCGGCGTCGGCAAGTCGGTTTTTTCGTCCAACCTCAGCGCGGTGTTCGCGGAGCGCGGCATCAGGGTGGCGCTCGTTGACATGAACGTCGGGCTGAGAAACCTTGACCTTTATATGGGGATGGAAGACCGCGTGATATTCGACATAGCGGACGTGCTCAGCGGCGTTGTACCGCCGCGCAGGGCGTTCGTGCGCGACAGGCGCTTCCAGTATCTGTCCCTGCTCGCCACGACCCAGAAAAAAGAGAAATTTCATGCCGGCGCGGAGGACATGAAGCGCCTGTACAGATATCTCCGCGCCAATTTTGACATAACGATCGTAGACGGGCCCGCGGGCGTCAACCGCGAGCTGGGGCTTGCGTCCATAGGCGTCAACGCCGCCGTAGTGGTCACGACCCCCGAATACGTGTCGCTGCGGGATGCCGACCTGGTAGAGCAGACACTGCACAAGGGCGGAGTCGAGAACAGGGTCTATGTGGTCAACAAGATGTTTCGGGATTTCCTCGGGCACAGCACCCTGCCCACGGTGGAGATAATAACCAGCACCATGAAGATACCGCTTCTCGGAGCCATCCAGCACGACAACGAGATACACCTCGCCGCGAACCGCGGCGTCCCTGCGGTATTGGGGAACGATTCATATATAACAAGGAATTTCAATAAAATTGCCGATCGCTTGCTGATGTATTGAGCCTGCGGGGGTGTCCTTTCATGAGGTCGCTCTTGCTTTCGTAGGGTATGCCGGGCGCATTGTCTGTGTCCACGTGCTTGTAGGTGCGCTCGCGGCTTCTCATGCCGCAGCCTACGACAAGCCCGATCGCTATCATATTGGCCATGACGGATGTGCCGCCCGCCGAGAGGAAGGGCAGCGTGATACCTGTGATGGGCATCACCCCCAGCCCCATGCCTATATTCTCGAATATCTGAAACCCGAACATGCACATGAATCCCACGCAGAGCAGGCCGCTGAAATACTCCTTCGCGTCCGCTATGGCGCGCCATATCCGCGTCAGCATGACAAAGAACAGCGCGATACACGCCAGCCCGCCGAGCAGTCCCATCTCCTCGCAGATCATGGAGAAAATGAAGTCGGACTCAGGTATGGGAAGGAATTCTTTCATGGTGCCGTTGCCCAGCCCCTTGCCGAAAAAGCCCCCGCTCCCTATGGCCAGCTTGGACTGGTGGAGCTGATAGGTTTCGGGTATGCTCATATCGTCGGGGTGCAGCCACGCCACAAACCTCTGCGTCTGGTGATCTTGGAGAAATCTGTACCCAATAGGAAAAATTAACACGACCACGGCGGTAATCCGCAGGAAAAGCCAGCCTTTGATGCCCGCCGCGAACACCATGCCGATGAAGATGATGGCTATGACTATGCCCGCCCCCATGTCGATATACGCGACCAGCCCGATGATAGGTATCGCGAACATGAACGCCCGGATGAACCCCCTCAGCGTCCCAAGCTCCTCGCGGTGCTTTCGCAGATATGCCGCCAGAGCTATGACGAAGGTGATCTTGACCAGCTCCGAGGGCTGCATGGTGGTAAATCCGAGGTTGATCCACGCGCTTGACCCGTACCGCCTGTCAGTGAGCCCCGGGATGAAAACGGTGAGCTGTATGAGGATGGACAGGAACCAGATGATGCGGTAGAATTTCGAAAAATGCTCCACGTCGAAGCGCACCGCGAGAACCAGGAGCCCGTACCCGATGGCGAACGATATCGCCTGTATATAGACCGCGCGCGGGTAATACTGGTAGTCGCTGGTCACGCTGTTGATGGCGAATATGCCAATGACCCCGATCAGGGCGGGGACAATAACCAGGATAAGGTCGATCTTTTTTATCTTGTCCAGCAGCTTGTTTTCCATTAATATATAACGCTTCCACGCGCCGATTTTACAAACAAAACGCGCCTTGCGAGGGCGCTTGCCAGGGGATTTGTCGGCGCTTCCTTGACATTAACTTTCGTCAACTATTATAATATAATCGGTGTGATTGTAGCAACTGCTTGCATGAATATAGATAAGCATGGTTGATTATGCAAAAACGGCGTAGTAGGACGTGCATTATTCAGAAAAGTTAAAATAATCAAGAATACCTGAGGGCAGAGTGGAGTGCATGGATGCCCTCATATACGCGAAGCGCCGATTCGCGGCATTGCAGCCGATCGCCGCTTAAAAAAGTTAATGCCCGTGGTAACATGAAGGGAGAAACACAAACAGCTATGGAATGGTATCATATAGCAGTTATCGCCGCAGTCGGGGTCGCGTGCCTGTTCGTGGGATTTATAGTCCAGAAATCGCGTTCGGAAAAGACGCTCGGCAACGCTGAAACGACGGCGAAAAACCTCATCTCTGACGCTGAGAGAAAGGCCGAGGAGATACGCAAGGAGAGGCTGTCCGACGCAAAGGAGGAAGCGCGCAGGATCAGAAAAGAAACGGACGACGAAATAAAGGAGCGGCGCGACGAGGTAAAGAAGCAGGAGCGCCGATTGCAGCAAAAAGAAGAAAACGTAGACAGGAAGCTCGACAGCATAGACAAGAAGCTTGAACAGGCGGAGCGGCGCGAGAAAGCGCTGGCCACCAAGGAGAACGATCTGGACGCCGCGTTGCAGCGGCAGAACGTCGAGCTGCAAAAGATATCGGGCTATACAAAAGACGAGGCCAAGCAGATACTTCTTGACAATGTGGAGCGAGAGATACGCACCGAGGCCGCCGCGCTCATACGCGATATCGAAAGCGAGGCCCGCGAAAAGGGCGAAGCGAAAGCCAAAGAGATCATCATAGGAGCGATACAGCGCACCGCCGCCGACCACGTGGCGGAAACCACCGTATCCGTGGTGCCGCTCCCGAACGACGAGATGAAAGGGCGCATCATAGGCCGCGAGGGGCGCAATATCCGCGCGATAGAAACCATGACGGGCATAGACCTCATCATTGACGACACGCCCGAGGCGGTCGTGCTGTCAGGCTTCGACCCAGTGAAGCGCGAGGTCGCGAAGCTCAG
>JAIRPC010000046.1 GCA_031257215.1 Eubacteriales Family XIII. Incertae Sedis bacterium | reverse complement strand
ATCGTATCATGAAAAGGCGCAGCCTGTCCTGTCTGAAAAGAGGGCGCTGCCCCCGTACTCCCCCCGGGGCTCCGACCCTACCTCTGCCATGCAAGACTCAGTGCGACCGAGGCCGCGTGAACGAGTCAATGCAACCAGCTCCTTTCAGGGGGTCGCACTGAGGTTTCCAATTGGCTACCTATTCGGAAATGCTTCCCGCCCGGGGCGATTCGTTTTACATGTGGCTTATCCTGTGATAAAATTATATGCTGTGTCAGGCATTTTGAGAAAAGACGAAAACGCGCCTATCGCGGATGAGAGGGCTGTGTATATGGCTCTGGCGATAGATGAGGCGCGCGTGGCTGGCGAGGCTGGCGACGTGCCTATCGGCGCGGTCATTGTCAGGGACGGAGAGGTCGTGGGCCGCGGCTCGAACCGCACGGAGCGGGACGGCGATCCCACCATGCACGCGGAGATGGCCGCCATCAGGGACGCTGCGGCGGCGCTCGGCACGCCTAGGCTGGTCGGCTGCGAGATGTACGTCACGGTCGAGCCGTGCGCCATGTGCGCGGGCGCCTGCGTGCTCGCCAGGCTGGACGCGGTCATCGCCGGGACGGACAGCCCGAAAAGCGGCGCGGCAGGAAGCGTCAAGGACATACTAACGTCGGGCGACCTGAACCACAGCCTGAGATACGAGGTCGGCGTCATGAAGGACGAATGCGCGGGGCTGATGAGCGGTTTTTTCGCCAGGCTGCGCGAGAGGGACAGAACGGTACGGGATAGCGGCATTGATAATAACGGAGCGGTAAATGAAAGTGACAACAGGCAATAAATTTGGAAAGAATAATATAATGAAAGCAATCGCGGCGGCGGCGGCGTGCGCCGCGCTTTTTCTGTTTTCCGCGACCGCCGTGTTCGCTGTCGTGGAAGCCTCGGCCGCCGATACAGGCGGCAGCGGAGGCTCGCTCACCATGACGAGCAGCCCCAGCGCGGGCGCCAATGATTTGCAGTCGCAGAACGTCGGCATCAAGCTTTATTTCAACGGCAATGTTACCGCCAAGGGAGTTCAGGCAGTCAACGAGGGGTGCTTCAAGTTCACCGGAAAGGTGGAGGGCAAGGAGGTAAAGCTGCCTGTCAAGGCGTATTTCGGCATCAAGCGAAACGACTATATACTCGCCATAGTGGACACTGCGAAGCAGAACGGCAATATGCTGGCGAACAACACTGCGTACAAGCTGACCGTTTCGGGCGACCTCCGCTCTGACGACGGCAGGACGCTCGGCAAGGACATCGTGCTTGATTTCAAGACCGTAGACCAGTCCGCCAGCACGAAGATATACATGCTTCTGATGGTCGGCATGATAGGCGCGATGATCGCCATGACGATCTTCGATAACAAGCGCAAGGAGAAGGCCGCCGCAGAGGTCGCTGCCAAGGGCGGCAAGGTCAACCCCTACAAGCTGGCGAAGGAAAAGAAAATAACCGTCAAGGAAGCGATGGAACTGATAGAGCGCGACAGAAAGAAGCGGCTGAAAAGGCTGGGCATAGCGGAGGGCAAGGACGAAACCTCGGCGGCCGCCGCAGCCGAAAAGCCGCGCGACACGAAGAAGGTGAAAGGACCGCGCCCGATTGCGGCGGCGGGCAGCACATACAGGACAGGGCGCTCCGCGATCGTTGAGAAACGTGCAAAAGAGGCTCTCGCGAAATACGAGAGGTCCCAGGCGGCGAAAAAACCGTCGAGGGGAGGCAACGCGAACGCGAGAAACAGGGGCAAGAAGAAAAAGCGGAAATAATAGCGACGGGCCGGCGGTGCTGCCGGTTCGTTTTTCTATGTAGGCTTTGAGGCGGGATTTCATGGAAAATATCTCAATTTTAGTAAAAGCATACGCGAAGATAAACCATTCGCTGCGCATTGTGGGGCGGCGGGATGACGGCTACCACCTGATATGTTCGCATATGCAGGCTGTGGATCTGCATGACGACGTGCATGTCGAGATAGCGGCGGCAGGGCGCACACATGATGGTCGTGTGAGCGTGGAGATGTCGTGGCAGGGCAGCAGCGCGGATGCGGCTACTGGGCAGGGCGCACGCAAACCGCCGTTGCCGCAGGGCGAGGGCAATATAGCGCACAGGGCGGCTTCGCTGGCTCTGCGGCTTTGGGGCGGCTGCGCGGCGGAGCAGGGCGTGTCGGTGCGCGTCAGCATTGCGAAGCGCATACCTATGGCAGCGGGGCTGGCCGGCGGCTCGGCCGACGCGGCGGCGGTCATGCTCGCGCTTGCGAAAGCCCTCGCGCCAGGCGCGGCGCTTGCCGACATAATGGCGGCGGGCGCGGAGGTCGGCGCGGACGTGCCCTTCTGCATAGCGGCGATAGCGAAACTCGAGCCCTCCCTCGGCTACGCGGACGATGCGGCGGCGGGCGCGTCATTCATCTGCGAGGGCATAGGCGACGTGCTGAGCCCCGCGCCACCTGTCAGAGGGTTCGGCGTTCTGATCAAGCCCGCCATAGAGGTGTCCACGCCCACCGCCTACGCGGCATGGGATGAGGGTGATTTCGCAAAGCCCGATGGCGGGCAGGGGAATGATCTTGAACCTGTCGCGAAGGGGCTCTTTCCTGAGATCGGCGCGATAATGGGTGAAGTGGAAGCCCTGCTGTGCGGAGCCGGCGGCGAATCGGAAAGCGGAGCTGGCGGCGCACCTGAAAGCGGAGCCGGCGGCGAATCAGAAAGCGAACCCATCGGCGAAGCGGATAGCAAATCAGGCACAGAGCCGAAACGCATATTTATGACAGGCAGCGGCCCCACCATAATAGCTCTGTATGACGACAGAGCCTCGGCCACGCAAGGCTACGGCAGGCTGTCCGTCGCATACAAAAACCGCGCCGATGTCGGCGCGGTCATTGCGTTTTGTCTCACTGATTAAAAGGAGAATCAAATGAAAAAAATAACTGCCTCTTTATATTACCAAAAATCCTGGCATTAATCAAGTATGTACACGGTCTTGTCGCGGACTCCCCAGTCGTAGCACTCGTCGAAGCTGTTCATGTAGAGGTCTATCTTGTTGCCCTTGATAGAGCCGCCCGTGTCCGCCGCTTGGCAAAGCCCGTAGCCCTCTATGTATAGCCATGTCCCCAGCTCTATGACGCTAGGGTCCACCGCCACACGGCCCACTTTCGCGGGCTTGCCTGACGCGGTCGTGCCGCCGCCTGAGTAGGCGTAGGTCTTTGCCGTGAAGGACTCCGTGTATTTGAGCGTGTTCTTCACCTTCTTCGTTTTTATGACCGCTACGGTGGAGGTCTTGCCGTCCTCTTTGCTTATCGCCTTGACGGTGTAGTAGTATTTCTTGCCCACCAAGGCTTTCTTGTCTTTCCATGATTTCTTGGACGCGTTGTTCGTGGAGTAAACCTTCTTGCCGCGCTTGGACGCCTTGTTCGACCTGTACACGACATAGCCGCTCGCGCCATCCACCTTGGACCAGCTGACCTTGATCTGGCTTTTGCCGTCGGCTTTCGCCTTGGCCTTGTACGCAGGCGCTTTCGCTGCAGCCTCGGCAGGCGCTTTCTGCTGTTCTGCGGCGGTGTCCGCCTGTGTAGCCTCCGTGGTGTCAGAGCCGCTGTCGGCAAAGACGGCCGTCGGTGCGGCGACCAGCATTGCCGAAGCAACGGCAACGCAGAGCGCCATCATTGCGGATCTGCGGACAAACCCTATTATTCCATTATATGTATTGGTGATTTTCAATGCATACACCTCTATCTCTTGCTTCCCTTAACAACTGTTAGAATTATTTTATGCCTGCCACATGTGAATCTATTGTTGTTGCGCTGAAACGCATATGGAGAAATTTACGCTATCGCTTCAAAAAACGAACACATTTGGCGCGGCGGTTTTCGCGGCGCGGGGTTACAAAAATAACTCGCGCCGGCGGTTTTTTGGAGCGCAATAATGTTATATAATAATTCGTATGGATAGTCGGCAGTTCTGGAATGGAGAGCGAATGGCGAAGAAAATTTTGATAATCGACGACAGCCCGTTTTTCAGGGGGCAGCTGAAGCTGGCTCTGGGCGGCGAATACGACGTGATAGAGGCTGGCACCGGCGCGGAGGGCCTTGACGCGGTGGGGCGCGACAAGCCGGATCTCGCGCTGCTTGATGTCGTGCTGCCTGATTACAGCGGCTTCGAGATCTGCCGCATACTGCGCGAGTCAGAGAGCAACAACCTCATGCCGATAATAATGATAACCTCGCAGGATTCGCAGGAGGACATCCTGGTCGGGCTTGAGCTGGGCGCGGACGACTATGTGAAGAAGCCGTTCAACGAGAGGGAGCTTCTCAGCCGGATCAAGAACATCTTCCGCCGCATAGACAGAAACCGCAACGCGAACCCGTTGACGGGCCTGAACGGCAACCTTGAAATACAGCGCGAGGTCGTGAGCCGCATCAAGCGAGGCGTGGGCTTTGCCGTCATCTACGCGGACCTGGACAATTTCAAAGCGTACAACGACGTGTACGGGTTTTCAAACGGCGACCGCATTATAGTGCTGACCGCCGACATCATTGCGGATCAGGTAGTGCTGTTCGGCAACCCCGACGACTTTATAGGGCATATCGGCGGCGACGATTTCATCATAGTGACTACGCCCGACCGCGCCGAGCCTATCTGCAAGAACGTCATCGCGGAGTTCGACGACAAGGTGCTCCATTTCTACAACGAGGGCGATCGCGAGAGCGGCGTCATAACGACGACGAACAGGCGCGGGGAAACGGACACTTTCCCGCTCATGTCTATCTCCATGGCTATCGTCACGAACGAGAGGCGGTCGCTTGACAACTATATCGAGGTGGGCGATATCGCCGCCGACGTGAAGAAGAAGCTGAAAACCATGCCAGGCAGCAACTATTTCGCGGACCGCAGGGGGGTCGCGAGATGAGAGGGGGCTTGGCGTAGGGCGATATGGTTGTAGGCAGAATACTCGGCATCTTTTGCATAATATTTATCGGCTTCGGCGCGAACAAAATCGGCTGGCTCCCTGCGGAGGCGGCGCGGCACCTTTCGCGCATCATCATCAATATCGCAGCGCCTTGCGTGGTGGTGAGCGCTATGGTTTCGCAGGATCTGACAGGCGACGGGCTGCACAATATACTGCTGCTGCTCGGCGTAGGCGCGGCGCAGTACGCCGTCATCTCCGCTCTCTCGTTCCCGCTCGCCAGGCTGCTCGGCCCGCGCAGGGAGGACAGGGGCGTGTTCCGCAATTTCCTCACGTTCACGAACAACGGGTTCATGGGCTTCCCCGTCGGGCTGGCCATATTCGGCCATATGGGCATGTTCTATATGGTAATAATCAATTGTGTCGTCAATTTTGTGGTTTTCACGCTCGGCGTCTGGAATGTGAAAGAGGATGTGCACCACAGGGCAGGTACGGAAATCAAGTCGCACGGCGCCAGGGAAATGCTGAAAGATATGATAAACCCTGCCATCATCTCGCTGCTGGTCGGCTTCTTCCTTTTGCTCATGCAGATAAAACTGCCTGTGGCGGTAACGGATGTGCTTGACTCTGTGGGGGCTATGATGGCCCCGCTCAGCATGATGGTTATTGGCATACAGCTCACCGAGAGCAAATTCGGCAAGGTGATGGCGAACCGCCGGCTCATAGCTATGGCGCTGATCCGCCTGATCGGGATAGGCGCCATCTGCTTCGCGCTGCTCCTGCCGCTCTATCTGAACGGCGTGCTGCCGCCCCTGCTCGTGGGCGTGCTGCTTCTGAATGTGCTGCTCCCGTGCGCGACCGTGCCCGTCATGTTCGCCGAGGAATACGGAGGCAATGTGAAGCTCGCGGCGGAGGGGACGTTCCTGTCCACGCTGTTTTCGATAATAACGATACCCGTCGCGGGGGTCTTGCTGGGGATGCTGTGAGGTGTGGGCGCGGCGGTGCGCGGAACTCGCGGCTGCCGCAAGGAACACGATATTGTATAATAATTGCATGAATATTTGGAGGAATATATTGTGAGAGTGGGCAAGGACAGAATTGGAGTGCTGTTCGGCGGCAGGTCGCAGGAGCATGAGATATCCATACTTTCCGCGGCGTCGCTGATGGACGCGATAGACAGGGACAGGCATGAGGTGGTCCCTATCGCCATAGGCAGGAACGGCGCGTGGCAGCTTATAGAATCCGATATGAGCGGGCTGCGGTCATTGGACGATCCGCGCATGAAGGGGCTGATACCTGAGGGCAGCGCAGGCAGCGATGTAACCGCCTGCGGCGAATTGGCGGCGGCGCTGATGGGCTCACAGCTGGTGGACTTCGTGTTCCCAATGCTGCACGGGCCGTTCGGGGAGGACGGCACCATGCAGGGTTTTTTTGAAACCCTCGGCATACCGTATGCGGGGTGCGGCGTCTGTGCCTCGGCGGTTTCAATGGACAAGATATTTACGAAAAAACTGCTTGAAAGCGCGGGCATCCCCGTGCTTGGATACGCGTATACAACGGAGCACGACTACCGCAGGGACGAACGCGGCGAGCTGTCGCGCATAGATGAGGCCGTAGGATATCCCGCCTATGTCAAGCCCGCGAACATGGGGTCGAGCGTGGGAGTGAGCCGCGCGGGAGGCCGCGGCGAGCTGGAAGCCGCCATAGGCGAAGCCCTGCGCTATGACAGGCGCGTGCTCGTAGAAAAGGAGGCGGGCCTGCGCGAGCTTGAAACGGCCGTCCTCGGGAACGGCGAGCCGAGCGTCAGCGCGGTGGGAGAGATAGTCACGGGCGGCGCGTTCTACGACTACGAAACCAAATACAAGGTCAAGGCCTTCGACCTGAACATCCCCGCGGACATCCCAAAGAGCGTGGAGAAACGCGTCAAGGAATTGGCGCTCCGCACGTTCAAGGCGCTGGACGGCGCGGGCTTCGCGAGGGTGGATTTTTTCGCGGGAGACACGCAAGGCGAGGTGTACGTGAACGAGATGAACACGATACCGGGCTTCACGCAGTACAGCATGTTCCCGCGCCTATGGGAAGCGGCAGGGCTGGAATACCACGACCTAATCGAGCGTATAATAGAGCTGGGCTACGAGCGGCGCGGCAGGTAGCGATGCCGAAAGAGGGATAGGCTCATTGAGTGCGGCAATAACAGTGCCCAATTGTTGTGGGCATGTATAAAAACGCACCCGTCTGTGATACAATAATATGCGGAAACGAATGATAATATGAAAGATATTTTACTGAAAATTATAGGGAATCAATGGGAATCCTCCGAAGAGCCGCGGGAGGGCGATGAGCCTGCGCCGGGGATGGAGTTCATCACGGTGGGGCGCTTCTATACGCGCGGGCCATCTGTCTACTTGGTTTATGACGAGAGCGATTTTTCGGGAATGGACGGCTGCACGACGAGCCTGCGCATTACGGGCGACAAGATACGCATGAAGCGCTACGGCGAGGATCTGCCCGACGGGACATCCATAGAGTTCGAGAAAGGCAAGCGGTTCAACGGCTGGTACGAAACGCCGTTCGGGAGCGTTGAGATGGAGGTTCTCACGAACGACATCAGCAACCGCATCACCGGCGAGGGCAAGGGCTCTCTCGATATAGACTACCACGTGAGCCTGAAAGGCTTGACCGAGAGCCGCAGCCGGCTCAGTATAGAGATTCTGCAATAAGCATCCAAATCGCCACAGCCACTACATGATAGAATGAATAATGCCGACCCATGCCGGGATGGTTATAATTGAAAGCAGGGTAGATAGCCCTACCAGCTTGGATGCATAGGCGCTTTCAACGTTGTAATGTTGCGCCAGTATCGATGTCTGCATATGGCAGGGCATTGTTGCCGACAGCAGGAATACGTAGAAAGGCATTCCTTCGATGCCGAAAGCTTTGAGCAGGCATATCATCACAAGGGGGCTGATGATGAATTTCCCTATCATTATCCACCATTCGTCCAAGGTGATCTTTGGAACGCCACGGGCGAAAATGGTTAGGTTTGCGCCGATGACAAGCAGCGACAGCGGTACGGTCAGCCCGCCGAGATAGCCTAGCGCTGTGTGCAGTACGGGCGGAAGGTGCAGACCTGCCTGAACCAACCCCGCACCGATGAGTACGCC
>JAIRPC010000061.1 GCA_031257215.1 Eubacteriales Family XIII. Incertae Sedis bacterium | reverse complement strand
CGACACCTGTCCCCATCCCGAACACAGCAGTTAAGCTCTCCTGCGCCGAAGATACTTGGCGGGCGACCGCCCGGGAAAATAGGACGCCGCCACCCTATGGGTTCTCTGCCGCAAAACGGCGGAGAACCCAACTTTTGAATATGGCCCTATGGTCAAGCGGTTAAGACACCGCCCTTTCACGGCGGTAACCCGGGTTCGATTCCCGGTAGGGTCACCAACCACAAAACCGTTGCAAAACCGCCGAAGCGCTGCGGTTCCAACGGTATTTTTTTGTCCGAAAGCAGAGCATGAAAAACAAACCAGTGGCTAATCGTGGCGTGGACTGGGTTAAAAGTGTGCTACCCATGTGGTACCCTGTGGTACCCTGCTGCTTTACAAGACGCACTAAATACCGGCACGGAGCACCGCTCGTAAGCGAGCTTCCCTATGCCCCCATTACAGCAACTCTCATTTTGTCCATAATATTCCGCCATGCCACGCACAACAATAATTCTAAGAAGTATACCACGAAAACCCGCTACTATGATAAAATACCAATATCACGGACGCGCGGCGCGGCACGTTGGTCTCGCTGCTCTGTTCGGTTTGGTGGTTGGAATTTGTCATTTGCTTTGTGCTAGGGCTTGTGTGGAGGCTCATGAAGGTTATTATCGCGGACGATGAACTGAAGGTCGCAAAGCTCATCAAGGCGCTCATTGACTGGGATGCCCTTGGGATGGAGCTGTGCGGCATCGCGCGGAACGGCAACGAGGCACTGGATCTGATACGGGAGCATCGCCCTGATGTCGTGATCACCGATATCCGTATGCCTGGGCTGGGCGGCATCGAGCTGATAGAGAGATCCAAGGAGCTGGCGCCGTCGCTCGAATTTGTCATCATCAGCGGCTACCGCCATTTCAATTACGCTCACAGCGCCATGAAATACGGCGTTGTTGACTATCTGCTGAAGCCTATCGACAAGGACGAGCTGCGCATGACGCTCGAAAAGCTGAAAGAGAAAATAACGGCGCGCGAGTCCGCTGTTTCGGAACGCGACCAGATCAGCCGCATCGCTGAAAGCGAAAGGCGCAGGAGGCGCGCGGGACTTTACGGGTTTCTCATGGATCCGTCGAATAGGCCGCTCATCACGGTGGATTACCTGAACGAGAATTTTGGCTACGCTTTTTCCGCTGACACATTTCGCTACGTCGTGTTCAAGGTGGACGGCGGCTACGACGAGGTTTATTCCGAGAGCCTTGCGCTTTTCGGGGAGAAGCTGCGCGGGATATGCGACAGGCAGCTCGGCGGGCTGTGCGCCGAGCTTGAAATCGAGTTCATATATTCAGGCGCGAATATCGTGCTGAATTACGACGCGGGCAGGAACGACGAGGTCAGGGGCGCGCTGAAGGATGTCTTTGACGAGGTGCGCGTGCAGAACAATTATTTTCCGTCGGGCGTGTTCACCATGCTTGCGGGCGCGGCGTCGGGGGATGCCGCAGGGCTTGCCGATTCGTGGCACAACGCGGAGTGGATGATGTACGAGCGGCTGATCATAGGCGCGGGCTCGTACTATGAGGATTTGCCTGAGAAGCCTGGCTCGGAAAAGGTGGCGGCGCTCAGCCGCTCGGTCGCAAAGGCGATAGAGCAGGCTATGGACGTGATGGACGCGGACGCGCTGCGCAGCGTCATCTCGGACGCTTCGGCGCAGCTGCTTGCGGTGGACAGGCTGACGGGCAGGGATGTGCGCGACTTCGCGAAATCCGTACACGACACATGGCTCACGTTCGCGCTTCAGTACAATGTAACATATCCCGGCGGCGAACGGCTCAGAGATGAGTTCCTGCGCCATTTCGACCTCATGCCCACGGCGCGCGCGGCGCTGGATTTTCTCGTGCATAGGATCAGCGAGGCGTTCGGCGAGCTGCGCGAGGCTATCGGTGACGCGAACGGCAGGCCTGTGACGAACGCAAAGCTGTACATAAAGGAGCATTTTGCCGAGCCTATCGCTATCGACGATATCGCCGAGGCGCAGGGCTTCAATTCCTCGTATTTCTCGACCCTGTTCAAGAAAGAAACGGGCAGCACGTTCAGCGAGTACCTGCGCGGCGTGCGGATGGACGAGGCGAAGCGGCTTCTGAAAGAAACAAATTCGTCGGTGGCGGTCATCTGCGAGCTGGTCGGCTACAACGACACGAAGCATTTCTCGTCGTCGTTCCGCAAGGCTACGGGAGTGAAGCCGAGCGAATACCGCAAGCTCTACGCCTGGGAAAGATGAGCCTACCGTGAACAGGCGCGTCAGCAAAAGCTATCTCTCCAAAAGGCTCGCGGGTCTCGCGATAGCGGCCTTGGCGGCCATGTCCGCTTCCTGCGCCGCGCTCTGGTATCTCTATGCGGTCAGCGGCAGGGGGCTTGCGGCTGCGGTGTGCGTTACGGCGTCCATCCCTGTTATGCTGTTATTGTCAAAATTATTCCTCATTGATCCGTACAGGGAAACCGAGCGCATGCTGACGCTGTTTTCGAAGGGCTATTCTACGGAGGGCATCAGCGGGCTGAGGTGGCAGATGAGCAAGGGGGTGGAGGACGTGGTGGACAGGCTTGAGGAAATCCTGTTCTCGGACGAGGCAGTGAACCTGAGCAAGCGGCAGGCGCAGTATTTGGCGATGCAGAACCAGATCAACCCGCATTTCCTCTACAACACGCTGGAGGGGATAAGGGGCGAGGCGCTCATGAACGGCTCGGACGATATCGCGAAGATGACGGAGACGCTCTCGCAGTTTTTCCGTTACACCATCTCGAACCTTGAGACGCTCGTCACGCTGGACAGCGAGCTGACGAATGTCAGGAACTATTACACCATACAGGAATACCGCTTTGGCGACCGGCTGAAGCTCGACATCACGTTCGAGAGCGAGCGGGACAGGGCTATGCTCCAGAGCGCGAAGGTGCCGAAGCTCATCCTGCAGCCGGTGGTCGAGAACGCCATCATCCACGGCGTCGAGGGGCTTCTCGGCACGGGTCTGGTCAGCATATCCATCCAGTTCACGGGCAGCCGCATCATCCTGACCGTTTCGGACAACGGGGTCGGCATGTCCGCGGACAAGCTGAAGGAGCTGAACGATAGGATGTCGAATATCTACGGGCGGTACGGTAGCGGCGGCGAGAGCGGGGGCATCGCTCTTGCGAACGTGAACAACCGCATCAAGCTGCTGTTCGGCGAAGGGTACGGGATCATCATCATGTCGGGCGAGGGCTCCGGCACGGATGTGGAAATAACGCTCCCGTATATAACTCGGTACGGGGACGCGGAGGGCGCGGGCGAGTGAGGAAAGAGGTTTTCAGGGCGGACAGCGTGACCTACGCTAGGTCTGGGGTGAACATCCTCGACAATTTCAACCTGCATGTTTTCGAGGGGGAGGCCGTGGGGCTGTTCTTCGCGGACAACCACGGCAAGGACGAGTTCGTCAGGCTCGCGGTGGAGAACAGCGCTATCGACTACGGGCGCGTGTTTTTCATGGACAGGCAGGTGAACAGCTACAGCGCGGGGAATGTGCGAGGCAATGTGCGCGGCGGCGCGGGGCGCGGGGCGGCGTATCCGCGAGTGGGCTATGTCAGCGGGGCGGGCGGCCTTATCGGCGATATGACGGTGGCGGAGAACGTGTTCGTAATGCGCCGCGGGTTCAGGAAATACATTATCAACAGGGCCGTGCTGGCGGCGCAGTTCGCCATCGTGGCGGACGAGTACGGCATAGACATAGACGGCGGCGCATACGCGCGGGATCTCTCCAGGGCCGACGCGTATATCATCCAGACGCTGAAAGCGGTGCTGGCGGGGAGCGCGCTCGTGATCATCAGGAACGCGGGCATAGAATACGGCGACGCGGAGCTGACGAGGTTTCAGCAGCAGGTGCGGCGGTTCGCGGAGCGGGGGGCTTCGTTCATCTATATCAGCGGCGATATAGGCGTGCTCGCCGGGGTTTGCGACAGGATAGCCATAGCCGAGGGAGGGCGCGTCGTCAGGGTGGTCGGCAGGTCGGAGTATACTGACAAAAAATTGAGTAAATACCATTTCTATCCTGACAGGCTTTCGCTCTCGCCTGATGTCGGCAATGTGAGCATACTGCGCTTCGACAGAGTGAGCGAGGGGAGTCTGTCAGGGATGGATTTCTCGGTTTCGGAGGGCGAGAGCGTCCTCCTCTGGGACAGGACGGACAGGATACGCGGCGATATGCGCCGCATACTGGGCAAGGGTGCCCGGCCGGAGCATGGCGAGGTCAGGGTGAACGGAGTGCCGCTGCAGAGGGCCGCGGGTGCGCGGATCAGCTATATACGCGAAACACCCACGCGCAGCATGGTGTTCAGCGAGATGAGCTGTCTGGACAACCTCTGTATGCGAGCCGCAGAGAGAGTTCCGTCGCTTTGGCTCGGCAGCGCACACCGCGAGGTCATCCGCAGGGAATACAGCCAATACACAGGCGGCGATATCGACGCGCCCACGCCCGTGGGGCTGCCCGCGGAGTCGCTTTACAATCTCGTGTATCTCAGGGAGCATATCTACAACCCGCAAATATTGGTCATAGAGCGCCCCTTTGTCGAAACGGACGTGGGGCTGAGGCTGCATATCATGTCACTCATAGCCATGTTCAAGCAGCGCGGCACAGCCGTACTCATTATCGACAGCAGCACGAAGGACAGCGAGGCTGTAGCCGGGCGGATGCTGATAGTGGGCGGCGGCTGTATAGCGGGCGAAAAGAAGCTGGGCGAGGGCGGCTTGGGGGGCAAGGAGTCCAGCAGAGGAAGCGGCGGCGCCAAGGAGGAAATATTATGAAAACAAGGTCAGGGCTGCCATCTGCGGGGGGTGCTTATAGGGTAATAATCGTGCTGGTCGCGCTGATCGCCCTGTTCATAGTTTTCTCCATGATGGATCCGCTGTTTTACAGCAGCAGGAATGTGGAGAACATGCTGCGCTCTATGGCTCCGATATTCCTGATAGGCGTGGGGCAGAGCGTCGTGTTCGTAACGGGGCATATAGACCTCTCGATCGGCTCGGTCATGGGCATGAGCTGTATGGCGTCCGCGACCATGATGAGCAGGGGGGCCTCGCCGTTCCTCGCGGCGGGGCTGTCGCTGTTGCTATGCCTTGCGGTCGGCGTGCTGAACGGCGAGCTGGTGTCGCGCGTGAAGATGCCGTCGTATGTAGCCACGCTGGGCACCATGCTGATATTTCGCGGCATAGCGCAAATCGCCAACGGCAACTACGATACAGGCTTTATCGGGCATGGTGCCAGGGGCTTCCGCGACCTGTTTTTCTACGGGCGCTTCTTTGGCATCTACGATATCGTGCTGATAGCGTTCGCGATATGGGGCGCGATAATGTTCGTGCTGGTCAAGACGCGCACGGGCAGATATATGTACGCCGTCGGCAACAACCCCGAAGCGTCCGTCCTCTCAGGGATCAATGTTATCTCCACCGTCGACAAGGCGTATGTGTTCAGCGCGGTATGCGCGGGCCTGGCGGGTCTTATCACCGCGGCGGAGTCTGGCTACGGCAGCATGAACACGGGCAGCCTCTACGAGCTGTACGCGGTCGCGGTCGCCGTGATAGGCGGCATATCGACGCTGGGCGGCAGAGGCATGCTCGCGGGGACCGCTGTGGGCGCGGCCATATGGTGCATACTGCAAAACGGACTGATACGCGTAGGCGCGCCGCTGTCGCTGAGGAATATAGCCGTCGGGATCATTGTGGTAGTGATGGTGGCTATAGACGTGAGCGCGCGGCGGAGGCGCTCCGGGCTGGGGTAGGGCGATGTCGTTCGGCTCATATCTGGCTACCCGCGGTCCATGGATGTGCGCTGACCGGGTATACCACTATCAGCGTGCCCTCCTGGACGCTGATGGCTGCGGGCTCGCCGATAAATTCGTTGCTCACCCCTATGGGGAAGGTATTGGTCAGCACTGCGTCCGCCAGCGGGTATTTTAGCCCCGTTTCGCATACGCCGCGCGAGGTGTCCGTGTGCGAGAATACGGACACTGTTCCCGCCGCGCCCGCCGCGAAGGAAATGCCGCCGCCCGATATCGCCGTGGCCACGGTGTCCCTGCCGAACAGGTAGGCGCGTGCGCCGAGCCTTGCGAGATCGGCTATGCACTGCATATTCGCTATGGAATGGTCAATTCGCCCGCCCAGGCCGCCGTAGATGAAGAATGTGCCGAAGCCGCGCTCTATGCCGATATTCAGCGCCGCCCTCATGTCGGTGTCGTCCTTTTCCCTGTGCAATGCCACCACCTCCATGCCCTCGGGCAGCGGTCCTGTCAGGGAGTCGAAGTCCCCGACCGCCAGATCAGCCGAAATGCCGCAATCCAGCGCGTATTCAATCCCGCCGTCAGCCGCTATGACGAAATCCTCGGCGCGGGGCAGGGCAGGGAGCTCCGTCCGCTCGCCCGCGCCAAAGACAAAACAAATCTCAGGTTTTCTCATCTCATCCTCTTGTTACAGCTAAAACCGCATATTATAGCATTCATTATAACAGATCGCCCCGCGTAATAGGCTGTTCCGCTGATGCAGCTTATTGTTGCCCATTACAAGACAAAAGCAGATCTAAGTGCGCGACACCGGAATGTGGAGAATGTTGTACTGGCTTTTCCGTGCATAAAACAGAAACAGGGGTGTTAGCCCCTGCTCCGTAAAGGAAGAATGATTGATTAGTTGTATGCTGCTATTTTATTGTCCGCTCTGGCCAGATGCTGTGTTCGCTTTCTCTGCGTCACCCGCGCCTGTATCCGCGCTGAGGTTCTCTCCTGGAGCTGCGGATCCTGCACCCGCCTGAACGCCGCCCTTGGGCTTGAATATGCCCCCCAGGAACCCACTGGAGCCGCCTCCGCGGTTCTTCTGCGCGGAAACGTCCAGCAGCACCGCCACGAGAAGCACTATGCCCTTGATGGCGCGCTGCCAGTTTTCGTCAACGCCCAGAATGGACATGCCGTT
>JAIRPC010000060.1 GCA_031257215.1 Eubacteriales Family XIII. Incertae Sedis bacterium | reverse complement strand
GGCTTTCGCGGAGCTTTTCAGGCGAAAGGCGAGTTGGCAGAGTGTTTTGGGATTTCGCGGGAGAATTCAAATAGGGCGGGTTAATGGAAATTATTCCATCATCCCGCCCTTGCCTTATGCTTTGGTCGTTGGCTGCCGGGAGAGTTATTTGCCGCCCAGTATCGCCATCATCTCTTTTTTGTATGCTTCCACGCCTGGCTGGTTGAATGGGTCTACGCCCATCAGCAGGCCTGTGATGCCGCAGGTCAGCTCGAAGAAATATACTGCCCTGCCGAAAGCTTCCGCGCTCTGGTCGGGCAGGGTTATGGTCACTATCGGGACTCCCGCGCTGCGGTGCGCCCGCGTCATGCCGTCCCTGACCGCGCTGTTGAACTCGTTCATGCCGCGCCCCGCGAACAGCGCGCCCGCGGACGCGCCTCCTGCTTGCGGTGTGCCTAGGTCGCCTATGGCGAGGTCGGCTGCTGGCTCGGCTATGTCAATGAGCGTTTCCATGAATATCTGGTTCCCTTGCTGGAAGAACTGGCCGAGGGAGTGCAGGTCGCGGCTGAAACTGGCTCCTGTGGGGAGCATGCCTTTGCCGTCCTTGCCCTCGCTCTCGCCGTAGAGTTGGAGAATCCACTGGATAAAACTGTCCACGGACGGCTCGAAGCACCCTATGACCTCGACGGCCTTGCCCGCGTCCTGGATGGCGCGGCGCACCGCGGCAAGGCGAAGACAGGCCGCTGTTTCCTCGTCGCTCGCGGCTTCCCTCGCGCCGCGCAGCACCGCGCCTATGTCAATGCCGCAAGCCGCCATGGGAAGAAGGCCGACGGGCGATAGCACTGAATACCTGCCGCCTATGTCGGACGGAATGGAAAGGCTGCTATACCCGCGCTCGGAGGCCTCCGCGCGCAGGGCGCCGCCCGTCGCGTCGGTCACCGCGTAGGTTCGCGCGTCGGCTTCCGCTTCGCCGTATTTTTTTATCAACAGCTCGCGCAGGGCGAGGTATGCCATAGCTGGCTCGACCGTGCCGCCCGACTTGCTTATCTGCACTATGCTGAAATCCCTGCCGTCGAGCTTTTCAAACAGCGCCCTGTGGTACGCCGCGCTGAGGTTGAAGCCCGCGAACAATATCTCCGTGCCTTGGGATGTGGCGTGACCCGCGCCGATAAAATCGCAGGCCGCGCGCGCGCCGAGGTACGAGCCGCCAATGCCTATCACGATAAGCGCGTCTGACTTCGCGCGTATCTCGCCCGCGATATCCTTGACCTCGCTTATCTCGCCCTCCGTCACGCCGGCCGCGTAGTCCACCCAGCCGGTGTAATCCAATTCGCGCGAACGCAGGGTGGCGTAATGCCGCGCCGCGTCGTTCGCCAAAGCGTCGGCCGCCGCCAGCAAAGCGCCGTCCATCTGGTAGTCCACTTTTATGCCGCTCATCTCACTCCTCCTTTATATGCTCCGCGTTTTCTTCTATTATATAACATTCCTTCTCCTGCTCCGCTGCCATCAGCGGGGTGCGTGGGATGTATTCGGAAGCCCTGTATGCTAGATCCTCGCATTTCGATTCGCCATGCGCGCCGCCGTCCGCTTCCTCCCTCGCCAGGTCTATGGCGCGAAACACCTCGTCTACGCAAGCGTCCACGTCGGAGGTTATCTCGTCGCCCCAAAACCTCAGCACGTACCAGCCCAGGGCTTGAAGCTCGTTCACGCGGCGCTTGTCGCGCTCGATATTCCCCTCTATTTTGTTCACCCAATAGTCCTTGTTGCTCTTAAACTGGTGTTTCTTCCGCGGCCAGTCCCTGCCGTGCCAGAAATCGCCGTCGCAGAAAATGGCTATCCTGTGTTTCACGATCGCTATGTCAGGTGCGCCGGGAACCTTGCGATAATTTTTTCTGTACCTGATGCCCCTGTGCCAAAGCGCCTTGGCGAGCGCGACCTCTATCGAGGTGGACTTGCCCTTGATGCGGCTCATGGTATAGCTGCGCTTTTCCGCGTCGGTCCTCGTGTCCGGCTTTTTAGCCATCACCGCCCCTGCCCTTCGCCTGCTTTGCCGCCGAGCTACCCGCCGTATTCAGGCAGGTATTCGCGCAGCCAGCGTTTCACTTCCTCGTCGCTCATATGCGCTACCTGCCCGCGGATAATTTGTTCCAGCCTGCCCGCGCTGTTCTCGCATCCCGCTTCGCCGACCGCGCCGCTTCCCTCCTGAGCTTCGCCGCCCCTGCCGTCAGCGTTCAGCGCCTCCGCCATTTTTTCCGAGGGGTTCATCGCCTTGCCGAGGAAGATCTTGTCGTGCGCCGTCCTGCCTATGTCCTCCGCGCCGTAGCTCAGTTCCTCGTGGAGCTTTTCGCCTGGGCGCAGCCCCGTGAACACGATCTCTATGTCGTCGTGCGGCGCGAATCCCGACAGGCGTATGATGTTCTTCGCCAGATCCAGTATGCGCACGGGCTCACCCATGTCGAGTATGAATATCTCGCCGCCGCTCATCATCGCGCCCGCCTGTATCACGAGCTGGACGGCTTCGGGTATGGTCATGAAATAGCGCGTGATGTCCTTGTCGGTTACAGTAACAGGACCGCCGCGCGCGATCTGCTTGCGGAATATCGGCACGACGCTGCCATTGGAGCCAAGCACGTTGCCGAACCTGACCGCCGCGTAGGTGGTGGGCAGGATGCCTCCGTCCGCGTCGGCGGCAGTCAGAACCATTTCCGCCAGCCTCTTCGTCGCGCCCATCACGTTCTCAGGGTTTACCGCCTTGTCAGTCGAGATCATCACGAGCTTGCCCGCGCCGAACTCCGCCGCCAGGTCGCATACGATCTTCGTGCCCAGCACATTGTTCACCACCGCCTCCGCCGGGTTGAACTCCATCAGCGGCACGTGCTTGTGCGCCGCCGCGTGGAACACGACCTGCGGCCGCAGCTCCGCGAAGACCCTGCGCATGCGCACGCCGTCCGTGACCGACGCTATCACAGGCTCGAAGTCCAGCCCTGGCCTCGCGATATCCAGCTCGTTCGCAAGCTCGAACACGGTGTTCTCATAAATATCTAACGCTATTAGCTTTTTCGGTCCATATGCGGCGATCTGCCTGCACAGCTCCGAGCCGATAGAGCCGCCGCCGCCCGTAACCAGCACCACCCGCTCCGAGAGGTAGCCGCTGATGCCGTCCGTGTCCAGTTCCACTGGCTCGCGCCCAAGCAGGTCTTCTATGTCCAGATCGCGCAGTGCGCTGACGCTCACTTTTTCGTCTATCAGATCCATCAGCGACGGCAGTATGCGCATCTTCGCGCCCGACCCTGCCGCCTGCTCCACTATGCCCTTTATCTCCCGTCTTGTCGCTGACGGGATGGCGATAATAATTTCTTCTATTCTGTGTTTCTCTATTATGCGCGGGATGTCCTCGCGCCCGCCCTCGATTTTTACGCCCAGTATCTTGTGCCCGCGCTTGGAGGCGTCGTCGTCGATAACGGCCACGACATCCATGTGGCGTTCAGGGCTGTACCTGATCTCCCTGATGATGGACGCGCCCGCGTCGCCCGCCCCAACGAGCAGCACCCGCGATACGCCCTCGCGCACAGGTTCTTTCGCGAACACCGAAAACAGCCCTGGATGCTCGCCGCCGCGAAGCTCCCTAGCGTATCTGTACGCGAACCTGACGCCGCCGAACAGCGCCGTATCGAAAAGAAATGTGATGGCATAAACGCTCCTCGGCATGGGCGGATCCGTCTGGAAGAAAATCAGGAACGCCATCGCGCCGAGCGTCGCGAACACCGACGCGGCCAGCACCTTGGCCATCTCCTTCGCGCCCGCGTATTTCCACAGGCTGTTATACATGCCAAAGGCGAAAAGCAGCACGAGCTTGATAGCGGTGAGCCAGATGAAATTGTCCGTGTACGCCGAATAGAATTCGTCGAAGCCAGGCGCGTCCATGTCCAGCTCGAACCTGAGCAGGTACGCGAGGAAATACGAAATATTGACGCACGCGGCGTCGAGCGCGAAAAGCGCGGCTATCCGCAACAGCTTAGTCAAGGGTGGCCGCCCTCCGCACGCGCTCCATCAATCCGCTTCCCGCGCATCGGAGCTGTCGCCCGCTGCTGCGCCAGTTATTCCATCACCGTCCGCGACTGGTGCCGCCGTGGATTTTGTGACACTCTTCCTGATGCGTCTCATCTCGCGCTCCTGCTCGTCGGCCTCGCCGTAGCGCTTTTTCAGCATTATGTTCGTGGCGATGCCCGTGGCGAGCAGGCCGTAGAACATGGGCATGACCGAGACCGTGCTGTCGTCAACACAGCCCGACACGATAAAGCCGCTGACCCCAAAGAAGATGCCCGCGCCCGCGTACTCCGCGAATGTCGTGAATTTCCTGCGCCAGTACAGGCGGATGCTCTGCACGATATACATGAGGAACAGGGCCAGCAGCGCGATCAGCGAGATGACGCCCGTGCCTATCGCCGTCGCGAGATACATGTTGTGCGGTTTGTCCACGATCAGGTCGAGGTTCCAGTCCGCGTTGTATTTGCCCACGTAGTCCTTGTGCGGGAAGTAGATGCAGTAGGTGTCCGCGCCGTAGCCGAGGACTATCGTGTTCTTTATCATTGGCAGCGACGTAGACCAGATATAGCCGCGCCCGTTGCCGAAGCTCATTCTGTTAGTGAAGCCCATGTGCGGGACGTTCTCCAATGCGACGTTCTTCCTCATGCCGTTCCTGAACATGAGCGTGGATTTGTCGTCGCCCGTCAGGATGAACGGCCAGACCTGCGTGTCGTCGCCGCGCACGCGAAGCACTATGAACTGCTCCGATGTGTCGGGATCCTGCTGCCCCTCGAACCAAATGTTATTGAAGCGGTCGTCGCCCAGATGTATCTCCGCCGAGCCGTCGCTCTGGGACAGCTCTATCTGGTTCCCCTTGTCGTTGTAACCCTCATGCACCTTGATCGAGCCGTCGGGGAAGGCTGTCATGGTCGCGACGTTGCCGTCGATGCTGAACGTCAGCGTGTTGCCCTTGTTGCTGAGCCAGTCGATATGCGAGAGCGGCGTCCGCTCAGGATGCACCGCGTTCGCCGCAGGCTGCGCGACCTCGCCGCCTGAACCCGCCGCGTCGCCTGGCTCGGCTGACTGCGCCACCGTCGCGCCGCCGACCGCGCCTTTCAGCTCGTCCGTCCACTTGACGCCCTTGCCGTTGTAGTCCACGAGCTTGATGTCCGCAACGCCCACCGCCAAAACTATCGCGATCAATATCAGCACAGGCCGCCACCATTCGACCAGCTTCTTGCGCAAAACTATTATCACGAGAATGATCGTAACAGCTATGCCGAGCATGCCGCCCGAGGATGCCGCGCCGAAGAAGTTGAACAGAACCATTGCGAAGATGCCGCCCCATATCAGCTTTTTCACCACGCCGCGGCTCCACACGAACAGCATGGCGAACAGCGGGATGAGCAGCGTGAGGTAGAACGACACGTAGTTGATATTGTATACAGTTTGGTATATCTCGTTATTCTGGAAAGTGAATTCGAGATATTTTTTGCCCTCCGCAGCCGCCTGGTCGATGAGATCCCACGGGTAGTCGCCTTTCGCGTTCATCACGTTCGGCACGAGCAGCTTCTGCCCCGCCGCAGTCTGGAAGAAGTCGTGCCCGGTCGCCTGCGATATGCCGAGCGCGGACAGCACCACCGCCACCGCCGCCACGGGGTAGACGATGAATTTGATGTTCAGCTCAGAGTTGACCGAGTTGATGATGAAGAACACCGCCGCAAAATAACAGAGTATCATAGCAGTGCCCTCGAAGCGGTCGTTCCAGCCGCTCCACGCCACGTCCTTGTACTCCGAGAAGATGCATGAGAGCAGGACGAAAACCAGATACCCTATCATGGGCAGGTATAGCTTCGTGCGCTTGATGGAGAACTGCTGGACAACTAAGCGGTAGGCGAGCATGATGCCCATGAGCAGCACACTCCAACCGATCAGTTCGACCTTGTAGTGGCTGAAAAAATCGACGAGGTTGTTGCTGTCCGCCGCTGGCGGCTCGGTCTGGTTGCTCCAATAATAGACGCTCATGTCCCGCGCGTAGCCGTACTGCCGCGCTATCATGATGACAATCGCCGTGAACAGCGCTGCGGGGATGAACTGTATCCAATGCATGGGTGTTTCGTCGAGCCTCGGCGCGTGGCTCATGCTGAGGATGTAATCC
>JAIRPC010000012.1 GCA_031257215.1 Eubacteriales Family XIII. Incertae Sedis bacterium | reverse complement strand
CATGCGCCGCAGCTCCGAGAGCTTCCGCAACGACGAGGGGATGAACTTCTGCCCGCCAAACCCCGGGTTGACGCTCATGACCAGCACCTGGTCTATATCGCCGAGCACGTAGTCGAGTACATTGGGGTCGGTGGCGGGGGTCAGCGCGACGCCGTTCTTCTTGCCTAGCGACCTGATGTATTCGAGCGTCCTGTGCAGGTGGCGGACCGCCTCGTAATGCACGACGATGAACTCCGTGTCCTCTATGGCCAGGCTGTCTATCTGCCTTTCAGGCTCCTCCGCCATGATATGCACGTCAAGCGGCAGCCCAACGCGGCCTTTCAGCTTGTCCGTGACGAACGAGCCGAATGAAATGCGCGGCACGAAATGGCCGTCCATCACATCCACGTGGATATAGTCAGCGCCGCCCGACGCGGCAAGCTCTATCTCCTCGCCCAACCTCATGAAATCCGCCGACAGTATCGACGCGCATATCTTTCCCATCACTGTTCACATTCCTTTCTTTCTTCTGTCCAACGATTCTGACAGCATACGTCTATACGAATCGTACCTGCTAGGCGCGATACGCCCGTCCGCGCTCGCTTCGCGCACGGCACATCCAGGCTCGTCAGCGTGCATGAAGTAGTCATAGCGGCAGCCCTCGCTCAGCGCGGCTATCTCGGGGAATAGCCCGCCTAGCTCCTCCGGCTCCACCGCCGTCCCATCGAACGACGTATACCCCGGGGTATCAAGAAGCTCCGCACCGAAGCCTGTTTCAAATATTTCGACATGCCGCGTCGTGTGCTTGCCGCGGCCCGTCTTGCCGCTGATGCCGCCCGTGTCCGCGACCGCGCTGCCCAGCAGATAGTTCACAATGCTCGACTTGCCGACGCCTGACGGCCCAGCGAACGCGGAACGCCTGCCAGCGAGCCGCTTTTCGAGCGCGTCCATGCCCTCGCCCGTCTTGGCGCTCACCGCCACGGTGTCATACAGCCCGCCGTAGATGCTGTCCACCGCCGAAGCGGGGCCGAGGTCTGTCTTGTTCACGCAGATGACCGCTTCCGCGTCGGCCGCCTCAGCCGTCGCGAGGAACCTGTCCAGCACCTCCGGGTGCGGCTCAGGGTCTTTCACGGAAACGGTGGCCACGAAAAGGTCTATATTCGCCACGGCCGGGCGTATGAACGAATTGCGTCGCGGAAGTATCTCCGTGACGAACCCGTCCTCGTCGTCAAGCACGTCTATCTCTGCCTCGTCCCCGACCAGCGGTGACAGGCCCTCTTTCTTGAATATGCCCCTGGCGCGGCATTTGTAGACGTGCCGCCCCTCGGCCGCCATGACGTAGTAGAACCCCGACAGGGCTTTGACTATCGCGCCGCGCACGGGGTTAGCCGCTCACCTTCCCCGTATTGAAGTTCACCGAATACGTCTTGACTATTTTGGTGTCGAAATACACTATGACCTTGGCACCGGTGCCCTTGCCAGTAACGGATATGGTCTTGCTGCCCGATGCCTTGTACGCGGTTTCATTGTTGACGATCTGCTGTTCCGTGCCGTCGGGCAGTTCGAGCACCACATTAAGCATGAAGCTGTCAGTTTCGGCCTTCGCAAAATCTATCGTGATGGACACCGTGTTCGTCTTGTCCTCAGGTCCCTTGCTTATCTTCACGTCCACCGTCTGACCCTCGTTCAGCTTTTGGCCTTTCTTGTACTGCTGCCACATGACCGTGCCCTTTTTGTATTTGTCGCTGTACTCCTCGCCAACCGTGCGGATGAGCAGGTTGACCTTGTTCAGTGCCGCTTCCGCCTTGCCCTGCGTAAGCCCTAGCAGGTTCGGCACCTTGGCCTCTTTCACCTTCGGCCCCGCGCTGATGACGATATCGACCCTCGTGCCTTTCTCGACCTCATTGCCCGATTTCGGGGTCTGCTTGATGATGAGGTTCACGGTCTTGTCGCTGTCCTCCATAGTGGTAGTGCCGAGCGCCAGCCCGTAGGCTTTGAGCAGGTTTTCCGCGTCTGTCGCGTTCTTGCCCACAAGATCAGGCACCTGAACCATGGTAACCGCTTCCTCGGTCGGGGTTTGCCCGCTGTCGGGGTAGTTGCTTTCCTCCTGCCCTTTGCTAAGGAATATAGTAACAGTGCCACCCTCGGCCAGCTCCTCTCCCGCGGCCGGATCCTGCTGCGCCACAAGCCCCTGCGCCACGGTGGGGCTGAACATATCCTCGCCCTTTTCGACCTTGTAGCCGAGGGCTTCCAGCGCGCTCTTCGCGTCCTCCTCGCTCTTTCCGACCACGTTCTCTATCGCGTGCGTTGGATTGGATGATGGGTTGAGTAATTTTTCTAAATTTGGGAATACAAGAAAATACGCGATAAGCCCGGCGGCCACTATCGCCACCAGCACGGCAAGGATCTTGTATTTCCTGTTCTCGTCCCTGCGCTTGGGCTTCTTGCCGTTCTTCGCTCCGCGCGCGAGCCTGTCGTCCTCATCGTCCTCGTCGTATTCGTAGTCGTATGGGTAAGCCGCGCCCGTTCCCGCGGCGGATGAGCTATACCCATCGTTCGCGTCTACATAGCCGTCGTCGTAATCATCGTCGTATGCGTCCGCGTCCCTGCCATCATATTCGCCGCCTACATTGTCGTAGCCGTCGCCCGCGTAGCCGTTGCCGTATCCGCTATCGGCGGCATAGGCATCTTGGGCTTCCGGCATCGGCGGGCGCACCGCACCCGCTATGGAGGGGTTGGCGAAGCCGCCGGTCAGCCTGTCCACGTTGCGAAGCGCTTCGAGCATCTCGTCCGCGTTCTTGAAGCGGTTGACCTGGTGCTTCTCGGTCGCTTTCATTATTATCTGTTCGAGCGCAGGCGGCACGCCTGGCACGAGCTTCGACAGCCGCGGCATCCTGTCGTTCATGTGCATGACCGCGATCGCCACGGCGTTGTCCGCGTCGAACGGGACATTGCCAGTGAGCATTTCAAACATGACTACGCCGAGCGAGTAGATGTCCGACCGCTCGTCCATATACATGCCTCTGCCCTGCTCGGGCGAGAAATAGTGGACGGTACCCTTGACCGTGTTGTCGTTGACCGTGGTGCCGTCCGTCACGGCGCGGGCTATGCCGAAGTCGGTGATCTTCGCGTGCCCGTCCTGGGTTATCAGGATATTGTGCGGCTTCACGTCGCGGTGGATGATGTTGTTCTTGTGCGCGACGGAAAGCGCTGAGGCCATCTGCTCCGATATCTTCATGACTATGCGGTAATCGAGCGGGCCTTCCTCGTTGATTATATCACTGAGCGGCCTGCCCTCTATCAGCTCCATTACAATGTAATAGATATTGCCGTCCTTACCGACGTCGAATATGCTGACAATATTCGGGTGCGTTAGGCTTGCCGCCGACCGCGACTCTTTGCGGAAGCTGTTCACGAAATTCGCGTCCGTGACGTACTCGGGCCGAAGCACCTTTATCGCCACGGAGCGGTCGAGCAGCTTGTCCCGCGCCCGATAGACGACCGCCATGCCGCCATCCCCGATTTTTTCAAGTATCTCATATCTGCCCGCCAATATCTTGCTCATTTTTATCTCCTTTGTACCGTTGTACTCAATCGCCCTGCGCCGTCGCCCCCGCATTTCGGAAGCCGCGCCACCTGCCTCCGCTCAGGGATATATCACACGGCAGCGCAAACCACCGTGATGTTGTCGTGTCCGCCTTTCTCGTTCGCAGCCTGGACAAGGCTCTTGCATATCCTGTTCAGGTCGCTGTCTCTGTCTATCTCCGCACATATCTCGTCGTCGGTCAGCTCCCCGTGCAGCCCGTCCGTGCAGAGCAGCACGCGGTCGCCCGGCTTCACATCGAAGCGGTAGAAATCCGGCTCGGCATCCACCCCCGCGCCCAGCGCCCGCGTTATCATGTTCTTGCGCGGGTGTTCCCTCGCCTCGCTCTTGGTCAGCGTACCCGCACTGATCAGGTCGGCGACATAGGAGTGGTCCTCCGTGAGCTGAGTCATGCCGCCCGCCCGTATCAGGTATGCCCTGCTGTCGCCGATGTTGGTTATATACAGTGCGCTGCCGTCGAAATACGCAGCGACCGCCGTGGTCGCCATGCCCGAATGGTCCAGCTCGATCTCCGCCGCGCTCCTGATGTCGTGGTTGATCTTCTGGAAGCACCTGACGAAATAGCCCCTGAACCAATCCTGGCGCTGTTCGCCCTCCATGCCTGCCGCCTGCTCCATGGAGTTCTCGCGCAGAAAATCCTCGATGCCGTTCACCGCCCTGCGGCTTGCGATCTCGCCTGAATTGCTGCCGCCAACGCCGTCGGCCACAGCGAAGAGCCTGTCCGCGGGAAGCACCAATAGGGCATCCTCGTTGACCACCCTCGCCTTTCCGATATCGGTTCTGAACCCTACCCTAAGTTTTGTTTTCATATCTTTCTCCCTGTGCTGCATGCCCTGCGTCATTTCTCCATACGCTGCATTTTGCATATGTAGAATCCGTCCGTGCGTTCCTCGTCGGGCGTTAGCTGCTGCTGTTTTACCTTCTTAAATTCCTTGTTCTTCTTCAAAAAGTCGTTGGTGACCGCTTCGTTCTCGCGTTTTGAAATGGTGCATGTGCAATAAACCAAGGTGCCGCCTGGCTTCACATAGCGGGACGATGCGGTGAGTATGTCGCGCTGCTTGACGGGAAGCGACTCGATATCCGCGTCCCATTCCTTGTATTTTATCTCGGGCTTGTGGCGCACCGTGCCAAGCCCCGTGCAGGGCACGTCGCAGATAACCCTGTCCGCGCTGTCTATCAGCTCATTCTTCGTATGGGTCGAATCCCACACCGCAGTCTTGACTATGGTCGTGCCAAGCCGCTTTGACTGTTGGTCTATCAGCCTGATCCTGCGCTTGTAGATGTCGAGCGCGATAACCTCGCCGTTGTTCTTCATGGCCTCCGCTACGGCGGTCGTCTTACCGCCCGGCGCGGCGCACACATCAATAACCCGTTCGCCCGGCTTCGGATCCAGCGCTATCACCGCCGCGAGCGCGCCCTCGTCCTGCACCGAGTAAAGCCCGCTGTCGTAAAACCTGCCGCTGATGGCATCCGCGCCCTCGATCAGCAGCGCGTTCTTGAACATTCTGCCGTCGTAGACGTTGAAGCCCCGTTCGAGCAGGCGTTTTTTTAGGTTGCTCCTGTCGGTTTTGAGCGTGTTCACCCTTATCGTGAGCGACGGCGTTTCGTCGCCCGCCGCGAGCAGCCGCTCCGCCTTTGCCACGCCGAATTCCTCTATCCACAGCTTCACTATCCACGGATCGTAGCTGTATTTTATGGAAAGATATTTTTCGAGGCCGTCCTCGCGCGGCGGCAGCGTGACATATTCCCTGTCGCGCAGGTACTGGCGCAGCACGCCGTTGACAAACCCGTCCCTGCCGCGAGCGAAGAGGTGCGCGAGCGAAACGGACTCGTTGACGGCGGCGTATTCGGGCACGGAGCCCATGCTGTTGATCTGGAATATGCCCATGCGCAGTATCGTCAACTCCTCCGCGCGCAGCTTCGATATCGGGGTCTTCACAAAATTGCCGATAACATAGTCAAGGTAGAGCTTGTGGCGAAGCACGCCAAACGCAAGCTCGCGCACGAAGCGCGGCGACGGTGGGCTTTGCCTGTTCATGTGGTTGTTCGCGGCAATATTGGAGTACGCCTTGTTCTTCTCGACGTCCCGTAGGATGTAAAACGCTGTTTTTCTGTTAATATCCATCGTGCGTGCCTCGCCTTTCCCTATGCAAAAACTGTACCGTCCTCTATGCTGTGCCCGCGCAGCCAGTCAGCTGCGGCCATGGCCTTGCCGCCCGGCGATTGCAGCTTCGTGAGCCTGACTGAGCCGCCGCTGCCCGTCGCTACGGTTACTGCCCCGCCATCCGTTCCAGTAACTGTTCCTGGGGCGGGGTGCGAGCCTGGCGCCTCGTGGGCGGCCTCGCAATCGGGGGCTTCTTGGGAAACCTCGCAATCTGAGGGTTTGGAAAATTTCCCATTATTGGAATAACTTTCACGGCACTCGGGTGACCCAACCTCCGCCTGCCATACCCTTAGCTTCTCGCCGTCCAGGAACGCGAACGCGCCAGGCGAGGGAGTCATAGCGAGGACCTTCCTGCATACCGACGCGGCATCCGCCGAAAAGTCGATATGCCCTTCGCCCCTCTGTACAGGCGGCGCGTAGGTGGCGGCAGCGGAAGCCTGCGGCTCGCGCACTGCCGTGCCAGTTATTATCCTGTCCAATTCGCCCATAAGCAGCTCCGCGCCGAGCGACGAAAGCGCACCGCTCACCTCGCCCGTGTCCATCCCAAGGATGGGCATGGCGCGCGCGGCGATCATGTCGCCCTCGTCCAGCCCTTCGGACATATACATGAGGGTGACGCCGGTTTCGCGCTCGCCCGACTCCACCGCCCTGTGGATGGGAGCCGCGCCGCGATATTTCGGCAACAGCGACGCGTGTATGTTCACGCATCCAAGCCTGGGCGTATGAAGTGTTTCTACTGGTAAAATCCTACCATATGCGCAGACTACTATCAAGTCGGGAGCGGCATCCGCGAGAGTTTTTTCCCATTCGGCATCCCCTTTCAGCGATTCGGGCTGAAAGACTGGCAAGCCCAACTCCATTGCCCGCGCCTTGACTGGCGACGGCACGAGCCTGTGCCCGCGCCCGCGCGGGCGGTCGGGCTGTGTCACCACGGAGACCAGCTTGGCGGCTGACGTGCCGCCATCTGCGCCAAGCCGCGCCAAGGCGTCGAGCGCGGGAACCGCGAACTCGGGTGTGCCCATATACATGATCCTTGCGGGACTGCTCATTCCTCGCCGTCCCCCCCGTCCGAGCCGTCGTCTATCTCGTCCGCGATATCCGTGAACAGCACCCCCTCCAAATGGTCTAGCTCATGGCAGAGGGCGCGCGCGAGAAGTCCGTCCCCCTCCACCGTCAGCTCGTTGCCGTTCCTGTCCAGGCCGCGGACAACGACATGCGACGGGCGCGTCACGAATCCGAAAATCCCCGGGACGGAAAGGCAGCCCTCCTTGTCGCGCTCCTCGCCGTCAGAGCTGACAAGCTCAGGGTTCAGAAGCTCGAAAAGAGCGCCTCCCTTGACGTTGACCGCCGAGGGGTCGGGTATAGGCGACGTTTCCGCGCCGCGGGGTTCGCCTGCCGTGCCTGCCTGCTGACCGCTGTCCCCGCCGCCATCCCGCGCGCTGACATCCACTATTATAGCCCGTCGCAATATCCCGACCTGCGGCGCGGCTAGCCCAACGCCGTCGCTGTCGCGCATGGTTTCCCACATATCGTCGAGCAGCACATGGGTGCGCTCGCCAAAGCTCTTGACGTCTTTTGCTTTCTTTCTCAATATCTCGTCGCCGTCTATTGTTATCGTTCTCAGTGCCATATGCTTCCTCTGTTCGCTCCTATGCTTATCTGTTTTCGTGCGCCCTGCCCCCGTGGGACTATCCCATAGAAAACGGGTTCACATCTACCATTATACGATATCCTGCGGCCTTGTCGGTATTGATTTTTTTCTTTATCAGCGACAGCGCGGATTCATAGGCGCCGCGCTTGGCTGGCATAGCCTTGATGTTCAGCGAATATCTGAAATCGCCGCCCTGCTTGTAGACCAGCGCTTTTTGCGGGCCGAGGATATTCGCGCGCTCGTCCCCGCCCACCGCGCCAAGCAATGCCGCGAGAACGGCATCCGCGCCGCGCGCCGCCGCTCCCTCGCTTTTCGCCGTCGCCGTCACCTGGTATATATCGCTGTACGGCGGGTATGACAGCGTGCGCCTTATCAGATCCTCCGTCCGATAGAACCCGTCATAGTCGGCGTTTGCGGCGGCTTCGACGGCGTAGTGGCCCGGCGAATACGTCTGGACGTAGACCTCGCCGATTTCATCCCCGCGCCCCGACCGCCCCGCCGCCTGCGTAATGAGCTGGAATGTGCGCTCCGCTGATTTGAAGTCGGGGATGTTCAGCCCGACATCAGCCGCCACGATACCCACTATGGAAACATTCTCGTAGTCCAGCCCTTTCGCGACCATCTGTGTACCGATCAGTATGTCCGTCTTGCCTGCCCCGAAATCGTCCAGGATCTTCGCCGCCGCGCCCTTCCGCGAAGCCGAGTCGAGGTCAAGCCTCGCCACCGACGCGTTCGGGAACGCCGCCCGCGCCAGCTCCTCCACCTTTTCCGTGCCGATCCCGAAATGCCTGATATGCGCGGAGCCACAGTCGGGGCAGGCCTTTGGCACGGGCAGGTATTTCCCGCAGAAATGGCATTCGGCGCGGCGGCGCTCCTTGTGGTGCGTCATTGATATCCCGCATTCGGGACATCTGAGGACATAGCCGCAGGCGCGGCATGAGATGAACGTGCTGTAACCGCGCCTGTTCAGAAACAGTATCGCCTGCCTGCCCGCGGCAAGTTCCCTGTCCATCGCGGAATGGAGCGCGTGGCTGAATATCCCTCTGTTGCCCTGCTTCATCTCGTCCCTCATGTCCACGACGGAGAGGCGCGGGAGCGGGGTCTTGTTGTAGCGCTCGGTCAGTTTCAGGAGCCTGTAAACGCCCGACCTCGCCCTGTGCATGGATACGATAGACGGCGTGGCGCTGCCGAGCACGCAGACCGCGCCCGCCCGCGCCGCGCGTTTCAGCGCGACCTCCACCGTGTCATATTTCGGCATCATGTCGGACTTGTATGTCGTTTCGTGTTCCTCGTCCACTATGATGGCGCCGATGTCCCCAAACGGCGCGAACACCGCGCCGCGCGCGCCGATAGCGATATCGGCCTCGTCGTTTTTCGCGCGCGCCCACTCGGCGTACCGCTCCCCCTTGGAGAGCTTGCTGTGCATGACCGCCACCCTTTCGCGCCCGAACCTGTCCGTGAAATTCTTCACGATCTGGGGCGTGAGGCTGATCTCGGGAACAAGCACAATAACCTTGCGCCCGCCCGAGATGGCCTCCGACGCTACGCGCATATAAAGCTCGGTCTTGCCGCTGCCCGTGACTCCATGAACCAGGAAAGCTGCGTGAGAGCCAAGCGCGGATTTTATCTGCCCAAACGCGGCCGCCTGCTCCGCCGTAAGCTCTGGCATGATGGGAAATTTTGGCATTTCATCGCCGTCGCCACCCCCGTCGCCCTGGCCCTCGCCTGCCCCACCGCCGCCATCCGCAAGGGCGGCTTTCTTCCGCTTCGGAGGATCGGCGGGCGGCGCGAAGCACGCCAACGCGTCTATGAGCCGACAGAAATACCTGCGGCGCATCCAGAGAGCGATGCCCACCGCGTCAGGCGGCAGGGAGTGTTCCGCGTCTACCGACAATATCTTTTTGATTGGCTTCCCGTCCAGCTCCGCGGGCAGAACGTCGCGCACCGCGACCACATAGCCGCGCTTCGACTTTCCCCGCGCGAAATCGGCCTCTATCCTGGCGCCGACGCATATTCCATCATCCTCGCAAGCGTAGGTGAAAGGCTCGTCCACCATGTCGCTGCGAGTGTCCACCGCAACGTCTACATATTTCATTCGCTATCCCGCCCGCCGCCGTGCTGGCCGCCGGCTCGGCCGAAATCACAGCCGCAATAGCCCTGGCGGTACAGCCCGTATGCCTTAGACAGCTCGACCGACCTAGCGAACCCGTTGTGCTTCTTGAAATCCTCGGCGAGAAACTCCACGCCGCACTGCATGCCCAGCCTGCCGCCGATACGCGCTATGGCGGCATAGTCCTTGTGCGGGCTGACGCTGAGCGTGGTCGCAAAGCAGTCGAACCCATAGAGCGCCGCGCGCTCCGCGGTCTTGGCAAGCCTGAGCGAAAAGCATATCTCGCACCGCTCGCCGCCCTCAGGGTCACTCTCATGGCCCTCGCAGGCGCGGACGAACACGCTGGGCTCGTACTCCCCGACAGCGAGCGCCACCCGCGACGGCGCGTCGGGGGACGAATTATATATCTCTAAAAAAGAACGCTGTGTTTCAAGCCTTCGCCGATACTCACCCTCGTCCATGATATTCGGGTTGTAGAAGAAAACAGTTATATCGTAGTCCCTAGCAAGCCGCTCCACGACAGATGTGCTGCACGGCCCGCAACAGCTGTGGAGAAGCAGGCTTTTTTGCCGTATCCTGAGATCCCCTTTATCGGCAAAAATCCCCTCGTGGCTGGCAGCGCCGTAGGACTCGCCGCATTCCGCGCCGCAGACACCGCTATCATCCTTAAAAAAGCCAGACACCCTGCGGCTCATCGCACCTGGCGGGGGCGCGTGTCCTCATCCCCCAGGCGCCCGTCGTTGTAGTGGCGCCTGCACAGCGAAACATACATCTCGTTGCCGCCCACGAGAATCTGTTCGCCCGACTTCACGAATTTGCCGTCCACCACGCGAGCGACCATAGTCGCCTTGCGCCCGCACCAGCAGATGGTCTTGATCTCCTCGATCTTGTCAGCGTAGATGAGCAGGTATTTTGAACCCTCGAAAAGCTCATTGCGAAAATCATTTTTCAGCCCATACACCATCACAGGTATATCGTATCCGTCCACGACCTCGGTCAGCTCCAACACGTGATGCTTTTTCAGGAACTGCCCCTCGTCCAGAAGCACGCAGTCAATGCCCGCCGACGGATCCTTGTCCCGGATCTCTTTCAGCTTGCCCGTGATGAGTTCGAGCAGGTTCATGTCCGCAGGCACCTTGATGGCCTCGCGTTCCAGCCCCGCCTTGGACACGATTTTGCCGCCGCCGTAGCGGTCGTCCACCTCAGGCACGAGAAGCAAGGGGCGCTTCCCGCGCTCCTCGTAGTTGTAGGCGACCTTGATCAGTTCAAGGCTCTTGCCCGCATTCATAGTGCTGTATCTGTAATAAAGCTGTGCCATAAGTTATTGCCCAATAACCTTGCCTAGCAAAACGCGGGGGCAACGCCCGCCGCGCTCCGCCTTACAGCAGTGCGTCCAGGTGGGATTTCAGCGTGCCCTTGTCAATAGCGCCGGTCACGCGGTCCTTCAACTCGCCATCCTTGTAGAAGAGCAGCGTCGGAATGCTCATGACCTGGTTCGCCAGCGCCGTGTCGCGGCTGTCGTCTATGTTCAGCTTCGCGAACTCCACCTTGCCGTCATACTCGCCGGCGGCCTCCTCAAACGCGGGCGCCATCATCTTGCAGGGCCCGCACCAGTCGGCATAAAAATCCACCACAACAGCGCCCGACGCCACAGCGCCAGCAAACGTATCGTCCGTCAATACCCGAATATCGCTCATAATCTTTCCTTTCATATATAGCTGTTTCTATTATAATAATAGTATAACATAATGCCTGTGGGGATTGTGAGGTCAAAGCCGTCTGCGCATAACGCAATGCGGGCCGAAACCGCTCCCCCTCACAGCACCTCCCAATGACCGGTTTTGCGTGAGCCCACCCGCTTTATGCTGCCCTCGCGCTTCAATGCGGCTATCGCGCGCTCCACGGTCGCTGTTGAACGCCCTATTCTCTCCCCTATATCACGGGAAGTCAAGGAAGAATCTGCTTCAAGCTCCTTCAAAACTGCCGCCAC
>JAIRPC010000092.1 GCA_031257215.1 Eubacteriales Family XIII. Incertae Sedis bacterium | reverse complement strand
CCTACCGGCTGCACGTAGTTCCAGCGCCTTTCCACCGACTCTATGATGCGCAGAGCGGCTTCGTAGTCGGGGTTGGCGGTGCGCAGCTTCGCCATCAGCTGCTCCATCGCGGGCTTTGCCCCCGTGATCTCTTTCTTCTCCGCCAGCTTCGCGAGAGCTGGGTACAGTGCGCGGCAGTATGCGCCCGCGTTTCCTTTCGCTTCGCCCCGCTCACCGTATACAAGCCGCACGCACTGGCTATCCGCGCACAAAAACACCTTGCCCGGCGAGCGGAATATGCGCTCGGTGCGCAGCAGCATGTCCTGCGCTTCGCATATTTTGCGCACATAGCTTTTCAGCGCACGGAACAGGCGGCTGAGATCCCCGTGGAAATTGTATTCCGCGAAGCTGACGCAGCCCTCGGTTCGGTATATCAGCCTCGTGCCGCCGTCCACGTCCGCTATCGTCACAGGCAACAGATACCCGCCGCCGCAGTCCATGCTGCCGCGTTCCAGCGCCATCCGCTCATGCCTGCAAAGATACCCGTCCGGCAATTCTATCGTTAACATTGTTTTTCGCCCTTTCGTCACCGCGGCAACCGCTATGCCTATGCACCGTCACCGCCCGCCGCATTTTGCGCATTTCGTGTAGCCTTTTCTCTTCGCGTCGTCCTCGCTCATGGAGATCACGTACCGTTCCACCACGTAACAGCTCCCCAGATGGTAGACGCCTCCTGCCCTTTTGAATACGTAGACCAGCGTTCCGTCCGGCAGCCCCGACGGCTTGCAGAGCCTGCACGGCGAATACCCGCCTCGCACCGAGCCGCTCAGCAATACCTCTTGCGGCTCGTTCTTTATATAGGAACAATTCTCGCCGTGGTATCGTTCGCCCGCGCGAGGGAACACCCAGACCGCGTGTGAATCCTTGCCGTTCTCCATCTCGGAAAACGGCATTCGCTTTCCGGAATTGTCGCCGCCCGCGAAAGCGCGGCAGAGTATCGTTTCGCTGCCGTTCAGCCCCCGCGAGAAGATATGCGGTATGCCGAGGTCGGCGGTGTAGCTCACGGACGCGCCAATGAGGTGCGTATAGCCCCTGCCCGAAGCCGCCGACGCATACGGCACGTGGAACAGCACGGGCGACAGCTCCGCCGAGCTGATGTCGCCCTTGTTCTCGGACAGCACGCGCGACCTTACCGCGCCCTTGTATTTGCTCGGCATATACGAGAGCGCGGTGTCGGCGGCATACCTACGCGTTTCGTCCGCGAGGGAATTGTAGACGTTCTCGCTCACCGCCGTGAACCTGATGAGCCAGCCCAGCGTCAGCACACCTATGATGAACAGCGGCAGGAATATGGCCGTTTCAACAGCCAGCGAGCCCCGCCTGCCGCGCCGAGTGCGCGCTGCGAGGGGCTCGCGCCGCCTAGAACGCAAGCCGCCTTTAATATCTTTCAGTATACTCAAAGCTGTCGCCTCCTACCTCTGCGGTGAACCTGTAACCCGTGTAATATTCGCGCATGAGGAAATCCCTGTTGTAATTCGCTTTCATGTCTATCTGTATGAGATCCATCACACGCAGCAGCTTCGTCTCCCTGTCCATCAGGAATAACAACACGCGCAGATAGTCCTCGTAGCTCTGCCCCGACCCGTCCTTTGGCATGATGAGCTTGCCCGTGAACAGACCGTCCACCGCTTTCGCGCCGTCGGTCAGCGCCCACTGCGCGGGCGTCTTGGCGAACGCAACGTTCTTGCCCGCCTCAAACAGGCCTATGTCGTTCTTCGTTTCCGCGCCCGCCCACAGCTCCGTGACGGTGACACGCGCTATCTCCTCTCCTATGCCCGCCGCCGCCGCGAACGGCGCGGCGATTTCCTCTATCTGTGCCAGCTTCTTCGGGTCGGCCATTATGGCGAGGTTGTTGGCCGCCATCCGTATCAGCACGAGCTTCGTCTTGACGCTTTCGTAATTAGCGGAGTCCTTCATCTTGCCCGAAAGTATGTACTCCGCTTCCGCGTCGAAAAACGAATCCTCCTCGCTCACACCGTCGTTCGCATGTCCGAAAACCGAGAGGATATACTGCGAGGTCAGAACGTCTTTCGAGGCGCTGTCCGCAAGCGAGGACAGCTTGTCGGGCGAGAGCAGCGACACGTCGGGGAACGACCACCCCAGCCCCGCCGAAGGCAGGCTGTCGGTCACGCCCTCGTTCCTAAGCGTCCTGTCCTCGTGTCCGCTGAGCGGGTCAGAAAAATTCTTGCCTCCGCGTTTTTTCCGCGTGAGCTTTTCGGCGGTCTTTGCGAGCGCTGCATCGCGCAGCTGCTTCTCGAATATGTCAACGTCCATCAAGGAAAATTCCTTCAAATTTGCCTTTATTTCACTCACCTTGATATCGAATAATTTGACGCTTTTGCCCGCGGGCGCGAAAGGCAGATAAGCGCTCTTGTCCTTTTTCAGGCTTGCGCCCGCGTAAAACATGATGTCCTTTTCTATGCGCCCCTCGTCGCCGCGAAAGGCGAACAGCCCGTATTTTTTCAGCAGCTCCTTGTCGTACTCGCTGAGGACCGACCTGCCTGCGGCGGAGAGCGCGGCATCGGCATAGGACGCGCCCGATGCCGCCTTGGCCCCCGCGAACAGGCAGGCCACAAGCACGAGCATACCCGCGAAAGCGATCGTCAGCAGCACCGCCGCTCCGCCGCGCCGCGCCCTGCCCGCCATCCTATTTGCGCAAAGCTTCACGGATACCACCCGTTTCCTTTATGGCGTAGGCTCTGGAACTCATCGCCACTTTCACATTGCTCGCCATGCGCCCCGCGCCATATTTTGCGGATACCGTGCCTTGCGCCGTTTTTGCGCCGCCCGACTTCCCCGCGCCCAGGCTGATTTTCTTCGCAAAGGCCGCCCTGCGGTATCTGTCGTAGCCTGTCCCGCCCGATACCTTGACATCTGATACCCCTGACAGCCTGCCGCTCTCGGCCCGCACATCCATATGGAGGTGCGACCTGAGCGAGGCTATGGAATACATGTCTATCATGGTGTATATGACGAACATGACGCACAGCACCATGATGGGGAAATAAATCGCGGACTCGACCATTGCGGAGCCGCGCCGCCTGTGGGTTTTCCTTGCGCGGGTCTTCATCACGAGAATTTCCCCACGGTCAGATTCTTGAACACGTCTTCGACGAAGGCCTTTATCTGCGTCTTGAACACTAGGCCGATCAGGATGGCAAGCGCGACGAGTATCGCCACCTGCACGAGCTCCATCCCGTCCCTTTTCGCCAACATCCTCCGTGTTACCGCAATGTGCATCTTTCTGGCTATTGTTTTCATAATGCTTTCCTTTCTTTTGTTCTGCTCCAAACATTGGTTACGTTAAAATCGTGCTATCCTTTCATCCCTGCATTTCAAACGCGGCAGGCGCGACCGTTATGATGATAATCGCGCCGAGCTGCAATGCCATCGGGAATGTCAGCTTTGTTTCGGCTAGCCGCCCGCGCTCCTCCGCCCTTTTCTTGCGCATGGCGCGGAGCATGCCCTCCTCCTGCATGAGCTTGTCGGCAAGCGCGCTGCCCTTGTCTATATTGTCAGCCAGTATCGCGCTGAACCGCATGACCTCGCGCTGGCCGCTGCGCACGGCCAGGTCGGAAAACTCCGCCGCCAGCGAGGTGTTCGCGCCCCTGATGCGCTCCTCCATAGCGAGAAGCTCCTCGAAGAAAACCTTCTCCTCGCCAGAGCGCCTGCGCTCCCGGTAGTCATCGGCGATCTTCGCGACCGCTGCAGTCACGACCAGGCCCGCGTTCAACAGCAGCAGCAGCTTGGCGAGGAAGTCGGGGAAATCGCGCTTGATGCTCTCGCGCATCTTCGCGACCGCCTTGCCCATGCCTCTGTACCTGCCGCGATACACGAACACCCCTATTATCGGAATGATGAACAGGGCGGCCAGCGCACCCGTTTCGCGCGGCCTTGACCAGATCATCTCTATGCCCGTATCGGTGCTGCCTGGCAGGTTTACGGACGAGCCGTCAGTGCCTGTCGAGATGTCCGAGATGAGCGTGCCCACGCTCGCTTCCAGGTCGCGCACAAAATCATGCCCCGCGGCGGGATCGCCCATTGCCGCTTTCAGTACAATGCTGTCCGTCGCTTCGCCAAGAGTGATGTCGGCTTCGAGCAAGACCTCCTCGCCCGGCTTGCCCTCTATGAGGTTGACCTGCCCGCCGTCGGATATTATCTCTGGGCGGTTTGAACGCCAGCTGATGACCGCGCCGGTTTCCGCGTCCTCGCCAGCCAGCGCGAGATCGCTCGTGACGCTGGCAAGGCTTTCGTTCTCTCCGAGAACCTCGCTCGGAAGCCGCGATTTCAGCCCGTCCAGGGCGGTGGCTATTTCCTCAGGCGAAAGCTCCCTGGGCTGTACCGCTACCGACACCCTGCGCTCCACCGCCTCATCACCGTATTTGGCTTCGAGCTGCGCGTCGATATACCTGACGCCGCCGCCTATACCTCCCCTTTCGACAGGGGATATCCCGCCGCCGCCTGTGAGCTGGCTTACCGCGGCAGCGGCGCAGACGGCGAGCGCCAACGCTAGCATCACATAATATGAAGCTGTTTTTTTGCGCAGCTCGCCCGCCAGCGCCGAAGCGTCCCCGCTCATGCGCGCGCCGCCGTACATGCGGGCCATCTCCGCCGCGTCGCCCGTGAGCTTCGCGGGCATCAGCTCTGTTATGCGATCCATGATATCTCGCTTGCCGCCAGCACTAGGCGTATTCGCTTTTGGCGCGTCCGGCCTCGGCGCACCCGCGGAGCGCGTGCCTTGTATATGTATTATTTTATTAATTTTTTCAGTTACTGGATTATTCATAATGCCCATCCTCACACCTCGATATCCGTAATGCGGCTGCTCCAATAGAACGCCGCGCCCAT
>JAIRPC010000080.1 GCA_031257215.1 Eubacteriales Family XIII. Incertae Sedis bacterium | reverse complement strand
GGTCGAGCAAAGCTGGACGGGAACCATCGTCTTGATGACGGGGTAGCGCAGCGCGATGTTCTTCTCTATCGGCGCGGCGTAGCCCGCCGTGCCCTCGATGCGCATGGTCATCTTTGTCAAGTCCTCGGTCGGGAATGCGCGGCCAAGGTCGGCGGCGAGTATATCCGTCCGGAAATCCACATAATCCTTCTGCTCCGCGAGGGCATTGCCGTAGGTAAACGAGAAAACGAAGAAGCACCAGCAGAGCGCGAACACGGGCAGAGCCAGCGGGCGCGGGCGGACGCGGACAGCCGTCACGCATAGCACAGCGAGCAGAGCGCCCGCTCCGAGAAGCGCGCGCGTCGCGAACTGAGGTCCCTGCATGGCGAGGTAGATGCCGTATGACACGAAAAACATGAGCGCCAATATGCCGAGCGACGAGAACAACGCGGCGGCGCGGCGGCGCTTCGAGTTCGCCACCAAAACCACGACGAAGAGTACCGCCACCGCTATCGTGAGCGCCGTCCAAAGCGGGTTGCTGGCGGCCTCTATGCTGGATATGTATTTACCCAAATTCGCCGCCACGCCAGGCAGGAATGCAGCGGGCGGGAAGAGATCCGTCGAATAATACGAGTTGACGGGGTGCATGAAAAACAGCTTGTAGATGAGCAGTGACAGCACATAGAGCGCACCGCCGTACAGCAGGAATTTCACGCCGTCCCGTGAGCGCTGGCCTTTCTCGTTCCATTCGCGGAAGCACAAAACTATCAACAGCATTATGTATATGCCGGAGGAAGCCTGGTAGGACATGCACATCACGAGCAGGCAGCCGACCGAAACAGCGCCGAACAGCCAGCGGCGCGAGTTCGCGAAAACGAACGGGACGATGGACGCCGTTACCGACATGGCCATATATGGCGCGTCAAATTTGTAGGAGATACAGCAGAGGAAATACGGCGAAAGCCCGAGCGGGAGCGCGGCTATGAGCTTCGGCACGGTCACCCTGCCGTCCGACAGGATGTAGACGAGCGCGACGCTGCCCGCCGCGATGACGCCCGCCGCCAGCACCTGCGTCAGCGGCGAGATGTCCGTCAGGTGATTGTCCGTGTGTAGAAGCACGGAGAGCCATTGGTTCACATATCGGCTCGACGTGTCCCAGATGCGGTAGCCCGACAGCGACCTGCCCATATCGTCCACGTAGTTGAAATTGGCGCGGAGGATGGCGGAAATCGCGACTATGTACATGAAAAACGAGTACAGCGCGGGCTTCAACAGCGGGCGGAAATTATCGTCCATTCGGCCAAAGGCGGGCAGCCCGCTCAGCGGAGTCTGCTCGACCGACAGAAAATTCTTGAATTTTTGGAATAACTTTGACTGCATGTTATTTAGACCTTCCTAGCGGCGTTCTTCCCCGCCAGCCGATTCGCGCAATATGTAGATCGGGCGCCCCTTGACTTCGATATACGTCTTCGCTAGATACTGGCCGATCAGCCCAATGCAGAAAAGCTGTATGCCGCCGAGGAACATGACCGTGCAGATGAGCGTGGGGAAGCCGCTGACGGGATCCCCGTAGACGAGCGTCTTGACGGCGTAGAAAACCGTCAGCGCCATCGCGGCCACGCACAGCAGGATGCCTATGACCGTCGCGATAATGAGCGGGCGCGTGGAGAACGCGGCTATGCCCTCGACGGAATAGGCGAGAAGCTGCCAGAACGACCACGAGGTTTCGCCCGCGGCGCGCTCCCTGTTCTCAAACTCTATCCAGCGCGTCCTGAACCCCACCCAGCTGAACAGCCCCTTGCTGAACCTGTTCTTCTCGCGCAGCGAGATGACCGCGTTCGCCATCTGCCGCGTCATCATGCGGAAGTCGCAGGCGCCGTCCACGATCTCCGTGTCGGAAATGCTGTTGATGAATTTGTAGAACGACCGCGCGAAAAACGAGCGTAGCTTCGGCTCTCCAAGGCGGTTGACCCTGCGCGTCGCTACGCAGTCGCAGCCGCCCTGGGTTATGTCCTCGTACATCCGCGCCAGAAGCTCCGGCGGGTGCTGCATATCCGCGTCCAGTATCGCGACAAAATCTCCGGTCGAATGTTCCAGCCCCGCGAACATTGCCGCTTCCTTGCCGAAATTGCGCGAGAACGAGAGGTATCTGAAATCGCGGCCCTCACCCTGCGAAAATTCACGCCTCAAATCTTTCAGTACGCCGAGCGTGTCGTCCGCCGAGCCGTCGTCAACAAAGATGTACTCGAAGCACAGCTCGTGGGCGGCGCACATCCCGTCCGCCACTTCGTTCATGGCGCGGACGAGTATCGGGAGAACCTCCGCCTCGTTGTAGCAGGGGACTATCAGCGAGATCTTATTCATGCGTAAACACCCAAAAGCGGCTGAGCACATAGTTCATCACGACGATGACCACGCTCAACAATATCTTTATCAAAAGGTTTGAATATCCGAGGCGATCTACAAGCACGTAGAGCAGGACCGTTTCGACTCCGAGTGAGAAAAGGCGGCTGCCGGAGAACTTGGCCAGCTCGACCGCGCGGGCCCGCGCCCCTGACGCCTTGCTGTCGAACACCCATCTGCGGTTCGTGGCATAGGCGAACAGCACCGCGCCTATCCACGCCAAAACATTGGGGACAGTGGTGCCATGAGTGCCGGGAATAGCGTACACACAAAAATACACGGCATAGTTCACCGCCGTCGTAAGAACGCCAAACACGCCGTACAGAACAAAATGCCTGCGCTTGCGAAACAATTCTTTCATTTGTTTAGTTTAACATAAGTCGTGGCGGGGTACAATATAACGCCGCGAATTGGCGATGCTGCGGATCGCACTCTATTATTGCCTGTTGCTATCCGTTCAGCTCACCTAGCACCGCCAGCAGGCCTGATGGGGAGTCTATCACGTAGTCGGGCTCGGCGGCCTTGTTGCCGTAGCTGTCGTCGGTCGCGACCGCCCAGCTCACGCGGACGGACACCAGCCCCGCCCTGTGCCCGCCTATGATGTCGTTCTGGCTATCGCCTACGAGCATGGCCCTCTCGGGGCGGCTGCCCAATTTGTCCAGGGCGAACCAGATATGCTCCGGCTCCGGCTTGTCCTTCGGCGCTTCGCCCACCGTCACGACGGCCCCGAAATATTTCGTCAGCCCGAATTGCTCCATTCCGATTTCCGTGGTATACCTAAGCCGATTCGTCACCAAGCCGAGCTTGTAGCCACCCTCGGAAAGCGCGTCCAGCATCTCGGTCACGCCGGGGAAAATTTTTATCATTTTTTCGAAATTCGCATGATGGAACTCGCGATAGGTCTTCACCACGCGCTCTGGGTCGCTGTCGGGGAACAGGTACGCAACCGTGCGCATTATCGGTTCGCCCAGGGTCGCTGTCAGCTTTTCATAGGGGAAAGCGTTTCCGAGGAGCTCGCGCGCGGCGTACTGCCAAGATTCGAGGACGGCCTCGTTCGTATCGACGAGCGTCCCGTCGAAGTCGAATACCACTGTGTCGATTTTCCTGCCGCTAATTGGCTCGTTCAAAAATACTCTCCTGTCCTGATTTTTCTATTTTGCTCAAATTATTCCTCTTGCGCCCGCACCCGCCTGCGCCCATGCTCCGCGCCTACACCTGAGCAACGCCCTTGCCAGCCTCGCGCCAGCGCTAGTCCCTCTGCCGAAGCTTCTCGCTGATGAATGAATCGAGGTCGCCGTCCATCACCGCCTGCACGTTGCCGTTCTCCGCGTTCGTGCGGTGATCCTTGACGAGCGAATAGGGGTGGAATACATACGAGCGTATCTGGCTGCCCCACGCTATCTGCCCGTAGTCGCCTTTCAGCTCGTCCAGATTTTCTTTCTGCTCTTGGCGGGCCAGCTCGTAGAGCTTGGATTTCAGGGCCTTCATGGCCACCTCTTTGTTCTGGTGCTGAGAGCGCTCGTTCTGGCAGGTCACGACGATATTCGTCGGCAGGTGCGTGATGCGGATGGCGCTGTCCGTCTTGTTGACGTGCTGGCCGCCCGCGCCGCTCGACCTGAACGTGTCCACCCTGATATCGTCCGGATTGATTTCGATATTGATGTCGTCGTCTATCTCTGGCGTCACCGCTACCGACGCGAACGACGTGTGCCTGCGCGCGGAGCTGTCGAACGGCGAGATGCGCACTATGCGGTGCACGCCCTGCTCGTTTTTCAAATAACCGTAGGCGTACTCGCCCTCGACCGAGAAGCGCGCGCTCTTGATCCCCGCCACCGTATCGTCCTGCAGGTCGAGCATCTTCGTCTTGTAGCCGCGCCGCTCCGTCCACCTGATATACATGCGCAGCAGCATCTCCGCCCAATCCTGCGCGTCCGTGCCGCCCGCCCCCGCGTTGATCTCGACATAGCACCCGTTCAGGTCATACTCGCCGTCAAGCAGCGTGCGTATGCGCAGACCCTCTATATCCGAGCGCCATTTCTCATACGCGCCCTGCACCTCAGGCACGAGCGATTCGTCGTTTTCCTCCTCCGCGAGGTCTATCATGACTTCGATATCGTCGATCTCGGATGCGAGGCTGTCATAGCCTTTCACCTTGTCGTCCACCGCCTTGCGCTCTTTGAGCAGCTTTTGCGCGGACTCGTGGTCGTCCCAAAAGCCGTCCCTCTCGCTCTCCGCGGTGATGTCCTTTAACCTGTCCGAAAGCGCGTCGTAGCCAAGCGCCGCGCGAAGCTCCGCCAGCTGCGCCCGCGCATCCGAAAGCTCATATTTTATCTGTTCTAGTTCTATCATAATATCCTATTATATATGGTTATTGCGGCGACGGCCTCGGCCTTACCGCAGGTGCGCGTACTCCGCGCAGTCGCATTTCTTTACTTTTTTGCCTGAGCCGCAGGGGCAGGGGTCGTTGCGGCCTACCTTGGGGCTTTCGCGCCTGAATGTTTCCGGCTTGCCCTCGCGGTCCGGCACATCCGTCTGTTCGGGGACGTCCCCCATCTCGCCGCCCGCGCCGCCTGCCGACGCGCCCAGGTAGTCCGCCGCGTTCTCGTCTTTCTTTTCCTTGCCGCCCTTTATGACCTGCTTGCGTTCGCGCTTCGTTTCCACCGTTACATTGAAGCAGAACTTGACCGTGTCCTCCTTGATGGATTCGGTCATCAGCTCGAACATGTCGAAGCCCTCCTGAGCGTAGGCGCCTGCGGGATCCTGCTGTCCCACAGCCCGAAGCCCTATGCCGTGGCGCAGCTGGTCCATGGCGTCTATGTGATCCATCCACTTGCTGTCTATGACGCGGAGCAGTATCATGCGCTCCAAGTCGCGCATGATTTCCTCGCCGATCTCCTGCTCCTTCTCCTCGTAGAGCTTCACGAAATCGCCGTATACGTCCTCGCTCAAAATATCAGGCACGAGCGAATGAATCTCCTCCGCTCCGTATTTGCGCGGGCGGTATTTCCTGTATATCTGGGAGAGCAGCTCGTTCATATGGTCGAAGTCCCATTCCTCGGCGTACTTCGCGCCCATGACGGCGCTGTCCACGGCCTCGTTCGTGAGGTCTTCGAGCATCGCCATGATACGCTCACGCATGTCGGCGCCCTCCAAGACCATGCGGCGATCCTTGTAGATAACCTCGCGCTGTTTGTTCATAACATTGTCGTATTGCAGCACGTATTTGCGGATGCCGAAATTGCGCCCTTCCACTTTTTTCTGCGCGTTCTCTATCGACTTCGTGAGCATTCCCGCCTCGATAGGCTCGCCCTCTTCAACGCCAAGCCGCTCGACAATGCTCTGCATGCGTTCGCCGCCGAATAGCCTGAGAAGCTCGTCCTCCATGGAGATGAAAAACTGCGTTGAGCCAGGGTCGCCTTGGCGTCCCGCGCGCCCGCGCAGCTGGTTGTCGATACGCCTTGACTCGTGCCTTTCCGAGCCTATGATGTGGAGCCCGCCAAGCTCTATGACCTTCGCCTGCTCGTCCGCGCGCTCGTCCTTGTATTTGTTGTGCAGCTCCGTGTAAACGCGCCTTGCCTCTATCAGCTCAGGGTCGTCGAGCGGTATGAAGCTCGCCGCGTATGAGATGGTTTCGTCGTCGTAGCCGTTCTTGGCCATCTCCTGCTTCGCTTCAAAATCGGGGTTGCCGCCGAGGATGATGTCCGTTCCGCGCCCCGCCATATTCGTCGCGATAGTTACCATGCCGAGCCTGCCCGCTTCCGCGACGATCTTCGCCTCCTTGGCATGCTGCTTCGCGTTCAATACGTTGTGCTTGACTCCGCGCTTCCTCAGCATGTCCGAGATCAGCTCGGATTTTTCAATGGAGATCGTGCCGACCAGAACGGGTTGCCCCGTTTCGTGCGCGCGCACGATGTCCTCGACGATCGCCCCGAACTTCCCGCGCTCCGTCGAATATATCGAATCCTCCATATCCACACGCGCGACAGGCTTGTTCGTAGGCACCATCACTACGTTCATATTGTAGATGTCGAGAAATTCCTCTTCCTCGGTCTTGGCCGTACCCGTCATGCCCGAAAGCTTTTGGTACATGCGGAAATAGTTCTGTATCGTTATCGTCGCGAGGGTCTTCGACTCCTGCTTGACTTTGAGGCCCTCTTTGGCTTCGATAGCCTGGTGCAGCCCCTCGCTGTAACGCCGCCCGAACATCAAGCGACCCGTGAACTCGTCTACGATTATTATTTCGCCGTCCTTGACCACATAGTCCACGTCGAGCTTCATGAGGTTGCGCGCGCGCAGAGCCTGGTTGACATGGTGGTTCAGCTCCATGTTCTCGGGGTCGGAGAAGTTGTCCACGCCGAAATAGCGCTCAGTCTTTTCAACGCCGTCCTCGGTGAGGTTGATCGTCTTGTCTTTTTCGTCCATCTTGAAGTCAACGTCGCGGACGAGCCCCTTGACGTATTTGTCCGCCTTGCCGTACATGTCCGTTGACTTGTCGCCTTCGCCCGAAATGATGAGCGGCGTGCGGGCCTCGTCGATAAGTATGCTGTCCACCTCGTCCACGATAGCGTAGTTCAGTTCGCGCTGCATTAGCTCTTCTTCGTAGATGACCATGTTGTCGCGGAGGTAGTCGAAGCCGAATTCGTTGTTCGTGCCGTAGGTGATGTCGGCGTCGTATGCCGCCTTGCGCTGCTCGGACGTGATGCCGTGAACGACACAGCCGACCGACAGGCCGAGGAATGTGTAGAGCTTGCCCATCCACTCCATATCGCGCTTGGCGAGATAGTCGTTGACAGTTACGACATGGACGCCCTTGCCAGACAGCGCGTTCAGGTACGCCGCGAGTGTCGCGACGAGCGTCTTGCCCTCGCCCGTTTTCATCTCGGAGATACGCCCCTGGTGCAGCACGATAGCGCCGATGACCTGAACCTTGAAATGCATCATGCCCAGGCTGCGCTTCGACGCTTCGCGGCAAACCGCGAAGGCCTCCGGGAGGATATCGTCAAGCTCCTCGCCGCCCTCCTGGACGCGCTTCTTGAACTCGTCCGTCTTTTCGCGGAGCTGGGTGTCGCTGAGCTTCTCCATCTCCCCTTCGAGCGCCATTACGCGGTCCGCTATCTTTTCGACCTTTGCCACTTCCCTTTTGTTCAGGTCAGGAAGCACCTTATCAAAGAAACCCATGTCTACGCCTTTCCAAATGAAATCTGTATAGTACAGTTACAGTTACAGTTATACTTATATTTTAGCATTATCGGATGTGATGCGCTCTGATTTTTTCCGTAGCACGGCCAAATGGCACAGGCGTACCGGTGGTACGGCGAAGGCATTTGGCGAAGCTACGGGAAAAATCAGCGCGTATCACTCAATGAATGCGTGGTAAATCGCCCGTATGGCCCTCTCGAAATCGTTGCCCTCCACGCCGACGATGATGTTCATCTCGCTCGAACCCTGGTCAATCATGCGGATGTTTATCTTCGCGTCGTAGAGCGCCTTGAACAGCGTCGCGGATACGCCGGGGCGCATCGCCATGCCCGCGCCGACCGTGGCGATAAGGGCCATGCCCTCGTACACCTCCACGCTGTCCGCGCGCGTCTTCTTCTCTATGTCCTCTACTATATCGTCGAGCTTGCCATCGAGATACCTGCTGGCGATAACCAGCGATATCGTGTCCACGCCGCTAGGGATATGCTCTATCGAAACGTCGTAGTCGTCGAGGATGTTCAGCACGCGCTTGATGTAGCCGATCTCCGTGCTCATCATGTTTTTGTAGATGGCAATAACAGTGAAATCCTTGTTGCCCGCGATGCCCGTGACTATGCGCCCCTCGCGGATCTGTTCCTCGGAGGTGATCATTGTGCCTGGGTCGCTGGGGCTGTTCGTGTTGCGGATATTGATCGGTATGCCCGCCAGCCGCACAGGGTAAATCGCGTTCTCATGAAGCACCGACGCGCCCATATACGAAAGCTCGCGCAACTCCTTGTACGAGATGGTTTCTATGCCTTTCGGGTTGTCTACTATGCGCGGGTCGGCCATGAGGAAGCCCGACACGTCCGTCCAGTTCTCGTAGACGCTGGCGCCCACCGCCCTCGCTACGATAGAGCCGGTGATGTCCGAGCCGCCGCGCGAGAAGGTCTTGATCTCGCCGTTCGGAAGCGTGCCGTAGAACCCGGGCACGACCGCGCGCTTGAATTTTTTCAGGGCGACTTTCAGCGCGTTGTTCGTTTCCTCCATCAGGAAGCGTCCCTTGTCGCCGAATAGGACGAAATTCGCGGCGTCCACGAATTTGTAGCCGAGAAACTCAGCAATGATCTTCGCGTTGAGATACTCGCCGCGGCTCGCTATATAGTCAGCCGTCGCGCCTTTTTCCAGATTTGTTTCAAAATCCCTAAATTCCTTGTCCATCCCAGCATCGACGCCAAGCTCCTCTTCAAGCACCAAGAACCTGTTCTTGATGAGATCCAGGATCTGGCCGTAAGGCGCGTTCTGCTCGATATGCGAGTGCAACAGGTAGAGCAGGTCGGTGACCTTGCTGTCGCTCTCGAACCTCTTGCCTGGCGCGGACGCCACAATGAAGCGGCGCTCCGGGTCGGCGTCGATGATCTGTTTGGTCTTTCGTATTTGCTCGGCGTCGGCCAAGGAGGTGCCGCCGAATTTGGCTACTTTGATGCTCATACTGTTCCTTTATAGCTTGTCTTTTTTCCTTTTCGCGTTGTTGCGGACGTAACCCGACAGCTTGCTGTCGCTGGTACGTCCCACTTGACGAGTGCAGCGGCTCTGCCGCGTGGCACTCGACCGTGCTGTTCGCGTGTCCGTGCTCACGTACGTCTTAGTACGCAGCTGCGACCGTAGGGAGTCACATCCCATGCGCCGCGCGCCCCCGCTCACGCGCCTAGCGAAACGAAAAAAATCCTGCGCCTTACTTTATTGTATACAATTATATTTTTGCCGCCTTTTTCAGCGCCTCTGCCTTATCCACCTGCTCCCATGGCAGATCTAGGTCTGTGCGGCCGAAATGCCCGTATGCCGCTACTTGCCTGTAAATCGGCCTGCGCAGGTTCAGGTTCTTGATAATCGCGGCGGGGCGGAAATCGAAATGCTTCCTGAGAAGCGCTTCTATCTCGCTGTTCTCAATCTTGCCCGTGCCCCATGTGTCTACGTGTATCGAAAGCGGCTCCGCCATGCCTATGGCGTAGGACAACTCTATCTCGCACACGTCCGCTATGCCCGCCGCCACCACGTTCTTCGCCGCGTAGCGCGCGTAGTAGCAGGCCGAGCGGTCCACCTTTGTCGGGTCTTTCCCCGAGAAAGCGCCGCCGCCGTGCTTCGCGTAGCCGCCGTAAGTGTCCACTATTATCTTGCGCCCGGTCAGTCCCGAATCTCCGGCGGGGCCGCCGATGACGAAGCTGCCAGTCGGGTTCGTGTAGAATTTCGTGTCCTTGTCAATCAGCTTTTTCGGGATCGTCGGCACGACCACCTTTTCCCAGAGGTCTTTGTGTATCTGCTTCTGCGTAACGCCCGGGTCATGCTGCGTCGATATGAGAATCGTGTCGATGCGCGTTATCTTGTTGCCTTCGTACTCGACCGTCACCTGGGTCTTCCCGTCGGGGCGCAGGTATTTGATCCTGTTCTTCTTGCGGACGTCCGTGAGCTTCCGCGCCAGCCTGTGCGCGTAGGCTATGGGCGCAGGCATCAGCTCCGGGGTCTCCTTGCACGCGAACCCGAACATTATGCCCTGGTCGCCAGCGCCCTCCTGCAAGAGCTTGTCCGCATTCTTCTTGCCGCGAACCTCGGCGGCCGCGTCAACGCCCTGGCCTATGTCGGGCGACTGCTCGTGGAGCGAGGTCAGCACCGCTATCGTCTGGTCGTCGAAGCCGTACTCGGCCTTCGTGTAGCCGATATCCTTGATAACGCCCTTGATGATGCTCTGTATGTCAACATACGAGGTGGTCGTGATCTCGCCTACGACTATCGCGAGCCCAGTCGCCACCATTGTCTCGGCGGCAACCCTGCCCTGCGGATCCTGCGCGTAGATGGCATCCAGTATCGCGTCGGATATCTGGTCGCATACCTTGTCGGGATGCCCCTCTGTAACGGATTCAGATGTAAAATACCTCTTTGCCATGTTCTCCTCTTTCTTTCGTTTTTTCATCGCAATAAAATCAACGGATATCATATCCGCAAGCTCATTCCAATCATTCCGCGCAAAGCCAGCCACTAACGCGAAGCCCGCCAGGCGGCGATTCGCTCGAATTAATACAACTGCCCTGCAATAACCATTATACCACGTATGCCACCCGCAGCACAGGCGGGCGGAGGCATTTCGCGCGTGCGTTTATCTATTAATTCAAGTTACTCAGAGCGATTTACAGGAACATCGCCATATAGAGAGGGAAGCTCTCTATCCTTCCGGCTTTGCCTACATTCTTGCCCGACAGCTTGATCCCCGCTTCGACGCCGTAATTCTCCATTACGGAATCAAGGGATTTCGATTTGGTATTGTCGGCGGACTTCACCTCTACGGCGGTCGCGGTCTTGCTTCGGCGGATAAAAAAATCTATTTCAAGCTTATTGCCTTTTTCGTAATAATAGAGTTTCTTGCCTCGCTTTGTGAAAATTTCGGCTATGATGTTTTCATAGATAGCGCCTTTGTAAATGCCGAGGTTGCCGTCGATAATATCCTCCTGGGAACCGTCGTCCAGCATGGCCATCAACAACCCCGTGTCGCGCATATACACCTTGAATGTGTCGCTTTTCGCGTTGCCTTCAAGCGGAAGCTCCGGAGCGCCGAGATTGTGGCAGAAGCTGATAATCCCCGCGTCATACAGCCACATCAGGCTGCCGCCATATTTGCGCGAGCTGCCGCCTTTTTCCACGAGGCTGTAACGGAATTTTTTGTAATCCTTTGAAAGATGCTTGGGGATGGACAGAAAGCATGCCCGCGCCTTTGCCTTTTCCGCGCCATCCGCGTATTTCCCAATGTCATCCGCGTAATCGGCGAGGATTCCTTTCTGAATGCGCAGGGCGTTTGCAAAATTGTGTGTTGTCACAAAATCCTGCACCACGCGTGGCATACCGCCGATAACGATATATTCCCTGAAAAGCTCCATCATCCGCCCGTGCATGGCGGCGGGGACAGGCTTTGCCGCGTCGTAATATCCTTTTATGTCGCGAATGGATTCTGGGCTGACGCCGTTTGCCCACAAGAACTCTTCGAAATCAAGCGAATGCATTTCCAACTGGTCAACGTATCCAACAGGATAGGATGGTACGTCCTTATAATGGATTCCGAGCATAGAGCCAGATGCGATAACGTCAAAGCGTTTGTCCGAAGCCAAAAATTTCAGCGCGGTTCTCGCCTTTGGACAAAGCTGAATTTCGTCCAGAAAAATCAGCGTTTCGCCTGGCACAAGCTCCGCGCCGGGCACGCGCAGCGAAATCTGTTTAGTGAGGGTTTCCACATCAAGGTCGCTGTCGAAAATCGCGGCATAGGCTGGATTTTCCACGAAATTTATCTCCACAAAATGTTTGTAGCTCTCCTCCGCAAACAGCCGGACAATAAAGGTTTTCCCGACCTGCCGCGCCCCTTTTACGAGCAGACAAAGCCTTTCGGGATTCCGCTTCCAAGCGGCGAACTCGTCAATTATTTTGCGTTTTAGCATCTGCCTGACCTTCCTTAAAAATGGTTGCCTGTATTCAGTATAGCATATAATAAGGAAAAATCAAATGAACATGCATATTTTCACCACGAATATTGTCGGGTGATTGCATATTTTCGGCACGAATATTTGTGGGTGAATACATATTTTCACCACGAATATTGTCGGGTGGCTGCATATTTTCTGTGTTAATAACGTGTGCGCTGTATGGAAGCGGCACGGGTATGGGCTGCCCTGTGCCGCTAGCGGAACGGCGCTAGGGCGCGGTCCAGTATGCCGTGTACCTTTGCTATCAGCATTCCGTAGTTCGTTATTGGGACTTCGCTGTCCTCTGCCTGGGCTAGGCGGTATTTCATTTCGCGCTCGTTCAGCATACACGCGCCGCAATGCACTATCAGCTTGTAGCCCGCTATGCCGTCCGGGAAATCGCCGCCTGACGTGAACTCGAAGCTTGGCTCCGCTCCCGTGTAGGCGCGAATCCAGCGCGGCAGCTTGACCGTGCCGAT
>JAIRPC010000069.1 GCA_031257215.1 Eubacteriales Family XIII. Incertae Sedis bacterium | reverse complement strand
GCCGTCCACCGACGGGCAGACCTTGATGGAGCCGTTGCTGTCCGAGCCTGACTCCGGCACGTGAACCTGGCTGCCGTCCGACTTGACATAGTACGCCACCGCGTCCGTCCAGTGCGAATCGTCCATCTCATATCTAATGGAATAATAATGACCGGTCGCAAGCCCCGCGCCCGAGTCGGAGCTGCCTGCCGCGAAGCCGCCCGCGCCGAGGAACGAACCATCGAGCGGTATCGTCAAATCGTCGGAGCCGCTGTTCCAGACCGCGCCGCCTGGCAGGTGGATGTCATAGACCTTCGCGTAGCCTGGCTTGTCCGGCGTGAAGGTCACGCTCCTGAACCCCGCGCCCGCCGCCGTCAAAACGTCGGACGATACGGCCGTGCCCGACGCTGCCTTCGCCGCGCCGTGCAGGTCGAAGGGGATGGCGGCGGGCAGGCTGCCACCGCCTTGATCGGACGCAAGTGCGCGGTACGGCGCGATGATATAGTCCATGCTGACGTTGTAGTCGCGCTGATACACCGCCCACGGCGTATAGATATTCTTCACGTCCACATAGCCTACATATATATATGACTGCGCCGAACCGTCCTGCGAGCGCCCTGTGTATGTCACGGAAACCCAGTAGCGCCCGTTTTCGTCCGCCGCCAATGCAGCCGACCTGTGCGCGGAGTCCCCCGCGAAGCCGTCGAAATCCCCCGCCGCCAGCGTACCTTTGTCTTTCGCGCCCGCGCCGGCATAGGCCGCGTCGAACCCCGCCGAATCCAGTTCCGCGGGGCCGCCCGAGTTCAGCTTTTCCCTAAACCATTTCAATCCGGAAATGGACATCTGCACGGGGAACAGGTTCGCCGCGTCCACCGCGATGCTGTTCGCGCCGCCGTCGATCGCGGTCGTGTTCGGCACTGCTAGCGATAGGGACGTGCGCGACACCTTGCGGAACACGGCTTTCAGCCTGATGGAACCCGCGCTGATGTCCGGCGTGAAGCTCGCGTACATGGTGCTGGACGCGCGGGCGAGCGCACCAAAGCCGGACTCAAGCGTCCATCCGACGAAGCCATAGCCCGCGTTCGGCGCGGCGGACAGCGAAACCGGTAGCCCGAAATACCATTCAGAGCCGGCCACCAGAGAGCTCGCGCCCGCATCCGATGCCGCGCCGCCGAGCGTCCCCTGGCTGCTCACCACATACGCGGCTGAAACAATGCCGCCCGCGTGTGAGCTATCGAGCGTCAGGCTCCCTGACTCGCCCTCTATATACTGCGCTATCTCGACCGCGTATTTGTTTCGCTCGAACAGCGCCTTGACCTCCATCTGCCCCGCGCCCGCCGTCGGCAGGGTAGCGCACGCGCCAGGGCCCGATCCGCCCGCCCCCGCCGCCGCGTCCGCGACGGAGCCGCTCGGATCCTCGTTCCCGCGCTTCGTCCAGCCCTTGAAGCTGAAACCGTCCGCCGCCACAGCGGAGAGCGTGACCGTAGTGCCGCGCAGGTATACGCCTGACATATTGCGGCTCGCCGTGCCGCCAACGCCTATCGCGCCGCCGTAGCCTGGCGGATAGTGATTGTCCGTTTCGGCATCCACCGCCAGCGTATAATACGCGAGCGAAAGCCTGGGGGAATCGCCTGAAAGCGCCAATGTCACGCCCGTGTTGATGCCCGCGCCCACGCCGGTGCTTCCGTCCACTGTGCCCTCGTACAGCTCGTAGCCGCCGTCGGGCATCTGCGGAAATTTGTACAGGCCGCCCGTATCGAACGCGGCCGCGAAGTCCTTACCTATGTTCTCCGCGCTGTCGCAGGCCACGCACCTGAGATAATAGCTTTTCCTCGTGCCATCCATATCCTGCGGCACCTGCCACGCGTCGCCGTCCTTTGATACGAGCAGCGTCGGCTGGTTCGCGGTCGACACATAGTTCGCCACGACGCGCACGGTATTTGCCGGCATGTCGAACGTGCCGCCCCTGCCGCCGTCGGAAGCGAAGCGTATCGCGTCGCTGTCTATCTCATTGCCGTCACCGTCGTAGAACGCGTAGCCGCTGAACTCGAACCCCTCGTTCTCCGTAGTGCCTATGGTCACGGTTTCGCCGGCCTTGATATTGTCCACCCTAGCGGTCACCGGAGCCACAAGCCCGTCCGTGACCGGAGTGCCGCCCGCGCTCTCCGCGCTCGGCGCACCGCCATACACGACGGATCCGTCGCCCTTTGTCGTAGGCGCGGCCTCGGCCGTCACCGTATAGAGCCGCGCGGACGGGTCGGGGTCGTACGCGAGTATCAGCTCCGCGTCGCTCCACATCGGGCCGAACGCGCCCCAGGAGGCAGTCGCCGCGCCGCCCGCGGAAGTCGGCGGGCCTGATGTCAGCTCGCCGCCGTCGCCCGCGTCCTTGTAGCCCGCGTAGTTCCAGACCTTGTTATTGAATCGGATCCCCTGCGGCGGAGTGTCTATGGGCGCCGCGCTTCCGCCCGACGCCTGTACGAGCCTGTCGGGGCTAAGCACCTGCGGCATGACGGGATTGCTCGCGTCGTCAGACGGCGTGACGTTCGTGTGGTAGCGCAGCGTCAGGGTGTATTCGGTGGAGAAGTACAGCGTCAGCTCCCTGTCGGACTGCAGATTGTCCGCGCCTATCGGCTCGCCATCGGCGGCCTCGTCCATATCGTCCCATTCGTAGCCCTGGTAGGTGTATGTCCGCGCATCCGGAGTCGCGCTCTCAAAGTCCTCCGTGACATCTATGTCCGCAAGGCATCCAGCCAGCGCGGAGGCGGGAACGCTCTCGCCCGTGCGCTTGTTGATGAGCGTGGGGGATTTCAGCGTATGGTACTCGTTGCCCTTCTCCACGTACTTCACCTTCACCTGTTTCGCGTCCACATAATAGAGGGTTATTTCATAATTTCGCGTCAGGGCCGCCGAGAGCGTGCTGTCGCTCGGCGTACCCGCCGTTATGCTGCCCGAGCCGATTTTGTAGCCGTAATATTTGTAATAGCTGTATATCGGCCTACCGTCCGCGTCCTTCGTGTATGTGCCCTTCACGGGGTTCGCGTATGAGTCGGAAAAATACAGCGGGTCGCCATAGGGTATCGCGCTCACCTCGTCGGGCTTGCCCGCGTTGCCGCCGGGTGCGCCCGCCATCCCCTGAGGCACGGATCCCGCGGGGCTGCCGCCGCCAAGCGGGTTGCCGTCTAAGTCGCAGAGCCTGAAATGCGCGGTGTATACGGGGTTGCCCGCGAAATACAGTATCACCTGGTGGGACTCGCCCGCGCCAAGATTCTCCCAGAGCGGGATCTCTGGATATTTTACGCCGTCCTTGTGCACGGTAGCGCCGCCGTCAGTGGAATAACCCACATAGGTATACGACGCGGCGCCGTCCTTGATGTCCTGCGTCCTGGACTGAGGCAGCTCGTATTCGTCTCCCACCGCAAGCTCCGTCTTCGTGTCGGGCTTGTCATCGCCGCCCACCGTGACAGGATCAGTGGTCGGCGCGGAATGCTCCGCGTCGTACATGCGATATTTTTCCGTCACAAAGGGATAGCCGCGCGCGTCCTTGTATACGTAGGTGGCTATATGGTTTTCGATGCCAACCTCGCGTGAGGTCGGTCGCCCTGATGTCAGCGCAAGGCCAGACGGCGCCCATTTCGCGGGGGCATTGTCCCAGAAATATCCCTCGTAATCATAGGAGACCGAGCCCGAACCCCCGCTGCGCACAACGGAATCCGGCGGCTCGCCCGTATAGGTCTGGCCGACCTGTACGATAACTTGCCCTGGGTTCGAAAGCGCATTGCCCGCGCCGTCCGTAACCGTGCCCGCTGGACTGCCGTCCTCGCCGAGCGGCGGTGATATCAGGTCGCCCGTCAGGTAGTCCACATAGCGCTCGGTCACGCCCACGGGCCCAGGCAGCAGATGGTAGGTGGTGTTCGAGTCCACCTTTATCGTACCCGAAGCCGCACCCATCTGGACGGACGCGCTGTTGTAGAGGTTCAGGAGCGTAGTCCCCGGGTTCGCGACATTGGTGTCGAAGCACAGCGCGGGCACATCCTCGGAAACGATTTCGTTCAGCGACCAGGACACCATCTGCCTGCCGTCGCTTCTGCCCGTTACGCTTATCCCGCTCGTGGTCGTGCTGCCGTCCGCGTTTTTGATAACGGCAGAGCCTGTCGCCACGGTCAGCCCAGCCGGAAGCGTGTCCATGATGGCGGCGCGGTGCTGCACGTTCATAGTGCCGACCACAAACCCGTAATTCGCAAGATAGTCCCCGCCTATGCCCTTGCGGTAATCGCGCCAGCGGTTGGACTTCATCACGAGGATCAGCTTGCCATCCTCGGGCATCACGACATTGCCGAAGTTCACCGCGCCGTTCGCGTAGTTCAGGTTGAAATTGGTCAGCATCACGGGCGCCTTGCCTGAATTGTTCCTGTTCTTACCCGACGCGCTGCCGTTTATCGCACCATAGGTATCGCCGCTGAACGTGCCCGTCCAGATGGGCGTTCCTGTTACTGCATCCATATAAAGGGACACTGTAATACTGCGCGTGCCGGAGTCCTCGTACCAGTTATTGTTATGCCCGCTCTGGTTGAACGTCCCGACATAGTGGCCGATCGGAACGGAAACGCTCTCGTACACTCCGGCCTTCAGTTCGTAGGGAATTTGCAAGCTATAGGATGAGGCATAGCCACTCCAGACCTTTGCCTGCGTGACCGAATACGACCAGTATTTGCCGCCCGTCGCGTTGCCCGTGCCGGCATTTTTCTGCTGCCACGTATCCGCGTACACCACATGCCCCGTGTCAGGCTCGCCGCTCTCAGGGTACAGCGGCGTGATGGGGTTGCCCTTGTTGGACGCTTGTATGTAATAATGGATGATGTCGCCCGTTGTCACATGGATCGGGTCGTTCGC
>JAIRPC010000068.1 GCA_031257215.1 Eubacteriales Family XIII. Incertae Sedis bacterium | reverse complement strand
GCCGTCCACCGACGGGCAGACCTTGATGGAGCCGTTGCTGTCCGAGCCTGACTCCGGCACGTGAACCTGGCTGCCGTCCGACTTGACATAGTACGCCACCGCGTCCGTCCAGTGCGAATTGTCCATCTCATATACAATGGAGTAATAATGCCCGGTCGCGAGCCCCGCGCCCGAGTCGGAGCTGCCCGCAGCGAAGCCGCCCGCGCCAAGGAACGAACCGTTGAGCGGTATCGTCAAATCGTCGGAAGCGCTGTTCCAGGCCGCGCCTCCTGGCAGGTGGATGTCATAGACTTTCGCGTAGCCTGGCTTGTCCGGCGTGAAGGTCACGCTTCTGAACCCCGCGTCCGGAGCCGCCAAAACGTCGGACGATATGGCTGTTCCCGACGCTGCCTTTGCCGCGCCGTGCAAGTCGAATGGGATGGCGGCGGGCAGGCTGCCGGAGCCCACGCTTTGATCGGACGGAAGCGCGCGGTACGGCGCGATGATATAGTCCATGCTGGCGTTGTAGTCGCGCTGATACACCGCCCACGGCGTGTAGATATTTTTCACGTCCACATAGCCTACATATGCATATGACTGCGCCGAACCGTCCTGCGAGCGCCCTGTGTACGTCACGGACACCCAGTAGCGCCCGTTCTCGTCCGCCGATATCGCGGCAGACCTGTGTGCTGAATCCCCCGCGAAGCCGTCGAAATCCCCTGCCGCCAGCGCCCCTTTGTCTTTCGCGCCCGCGCTGGCATAGGCCGCGTCGAACCCCGCCGAATCCAGTTCCGCAGAGCCGCCCGGGTTCAGCTTCTCTCTAAACCATTTCAATCCAGAAATGGATGTTTGTAGAGGAAAGAGGTTCGCGGCGTCCACCACGATGCTGTTCGCTCCTCCGTCGAGCGCGGTCGTGTTCGGCACGGACAGCGACACGGACGTGCGCGATACCTTGCGGAACACGGCTTTCAGCCTGATGGGGCTCGCGCCGCTGCCAGGCGTGAAGCTCGCGTACCCAATGCTTGACGCGCGGGCGAGCGTGCCAGAGCCAGAGTCTAGCTCCCATCCGACGAAGCCATAGCCCGCGTTAGGCGCGGCGGACAGCGATACGGGCAGCCCGAAATACCATTCCGAGCCAGCCGCCAGAGAGCTCGCGCCCGCGTCCGATGCCGCGCCGCCGAGCGCCCCCTGGCTGCTCACCACATACGCGGCGGCTACCGTGCCGCCCGCGTGTGAGCTGTCGAGCGTCAGGATCCCTGACTCGCCCTCTATATACTGCGCTATCTCGACCGCGTATTTGTTTCGCTCGAACAGCGCCTTGACCTCCATCTGCCCCTCTCCCGCCGACGGCAGGGTGGCGCACGCGCCGGGACCCGAGCCGCCGGCCCCCGCCGCCGCGTCCGCTACGGAGCCGCTCGCATCCTCGTTACCGCGCTTCGCCCAGCCCTTGAAGCTGAAACCCTCCGCCGCCACAGCGGAGAGCGTGACCGTAGTGCCGCGCAGGTATACGCCCGACATATTGCGGCTCGCCGTGCCGCCAACGCCTATCGCGCCGCCATAGCCGGGCGGGTAGTGGTTGTCCGTTTCGGCGTCCACCGCCAGCGTATAGTACGCGAGCGAAAGCCTGGGCGAATCACCCGAAAGCGCCAATGTCACGCCAGTATTGATGCCCGTGCCTACGCCTGTGCTTCCGTCAACCGTGCCCTCGTACAGCTCGTAGCCCCCGTCGGGCATCTGCGGGAATTTGTACAGGCCGCCTGTGTCGAACACGGCCACGAAGTCCTTCCCAATGTTCTCCGCGTTGTCGCAGGCCACGCACCTGAAATAATAGTTTTTGCTCTTGCCGTCCATGCCCTGCGGCGTCGGCCACACGTCGCCGTCCTTGGATACGAGCAGAGTAGGCTGGTTCGCGGTCGATACATAGTTCGCCACGACGCGCACGGTGTTCGCAGGCATGTCGAACGTGCCGCCCCTGCTGCCGTCGGAAGCGAAGCGTATCGCGTCGCGGTCTATCTCGTTGCCGTCTCCGTCGTAGAACGTGTAACCGCTGAACTCAAACCCTTCGTTCTCCGTCGTGTTTATAGTAACGCTTTCGCCGGACTTTATATTGTCCACCCTGGCCGTTACCGGCGCCACCAGTTCGTCTGTGACCGCCGTGCCGTTCCCGCTCTCCGCGCTCGGCGCACCGCCGTACACGACAGAGCCGTCTCCCTTTGTGGTAGGCGCGGCCTCGGCTGTGACCGTATAGAGCCGCGCGGACGTGTCGGGGTCGTACGCGAGTATCAGCTCCGCGTCGCTCCACATAGGGCCTAACGCTCCCCAGGAGGCGACCGCCGCGCCGCCCGCTGGGGTCGGGGGGCCTGCCGTCAGCTCGCCGCCATCGCCCGCGTCCTTGTAGCCAGCATAGTTCCAGACCTTGTTCTGGAAGCGGATCCCCTGCGGAGGGGAATCGATGGGAGCCGCACTTCCGCCCGCCGCGGACACGAGCCTGTCGGGGCTGAGCGTGTACGGCATGACAGGGTTGCTCGCGTCGTCCGACGGCGTGACGTTCGTGTGGTAACGGAGCGTCAGGGTGTATTCGGTGGAGAAGTACAGGGTCAGCTCCCTGTCTGACTGCAAATTGTCCGCTCCTATCGGCTCGCCTGCCAATGCCTCGTCCATATCGTCCCATTCGTAGCCCTGATAGATGTATGTCCGCGCATCCGAACCCGCGCTCTCAATGTCCTCCGTGACCTCTATGTCCGCAAGGCAGCCAGCCAGAGCGGAGGCGGGGACGCTCTCGCCCGTGCGTTTGTTGATGAGCGTAGGGGATTTCAGCGAATGGTACTCGTTGCCCTTTTCCACGTACTTCACCTTCACCTGCTTTGCGTCCACGTAATAGAGGGTTATTTCATAATTTCGCGTCAGAGCCGCCGAGAGCGTGCTGTCGCTCGGCGTGCCCGCCGTTATGCTGCCTGAGCCGATTTTGTAGCCGTAATATTTGTAATAGCTGTATATAGGCCTGCCGTCCGAATCCTTCGTATATGTTCCCTTCACGGGGTTAGCGTAGGAGTCAGAAAAATATAGAGGGTCGCCGTAAGGTATCACGCTCACCTCGTCGGGCTTGCCCGCGTTGCCGCCAGGCGCACCCACCATCCCCTGCGGCACGGAGCCAGCGGGACTGCCGCCGCCCAGCGGGTTGCCGTCTAAATCGCAGAGCCTGAAATGTGCGGTGTATACGGGGTTGCCCGCGAAATACAGGATCACCTGGTGGGACTCGCCCGCGCCAAGGTTCTCCCAGAGCGGGTTCTCGGGATATTTTTCGTCGTCCTTGTGTACGGTAGCGCCGCCGTCAATGGAATAACCCACATAGGTATACGACGCTGCGCCGTCCTTGATGTCCTGCGTCCTGGACTGCGGCAGCCCGTATTCGTCTCCCACCGCCAGCTCCGTCTTCGTGTCGGGCTTGTCATCGCCGCCCACCGTGACGGGGTCTGTGGTCGGAGCGGAATGCTCCGCGTCGTACATGCGGTATTTTTCCGTCACAAATGGATAGCCGCGCGCGTCCTTGTATACATAGGTGGCTATATGGTTTTCGATGCCAACCTCTCGTGAGGTTGGCCGCCCTGATGCCAGCGCAAGGCCGGATGGCGCCCATTTCGCGGGGGCGTTGTCCCAGAAATACCCCTCGTAATCATAGGAGACAGAGCCCGAACCCCCGCTGCGCACAACGGAGTCCGGCGGCTCGCCCGTGTATGTCTGGCCGACCTGTACGATGACTTGCCCTGGGTTCGAAAGCGCATTGCCCGCGCCGTCCGTAACCGTGCCTACCGGGTTGCCGTCCTCGCCGAGCGGCGGTGATATCAGGTCGCCCGTCAGGTAGTCCACATAGCGCTCGGTCACGCCCACGGGCCCCGGCAGCAGATGGTAGGTGGTGTTCGAGTCCACCTTTATCGTCCCCGAAGCCGTGCCCATCTGGACGGACGCGCCGTTGTAGAGGTTCAGGAGCGTAGTCCCAGGGTTCGCGACATTGGCGTCGAAGCACAGTGCTGGCGCATCCTCGGAAACGATTTCGTTCAGCGACCAGGACACCATCTGCCTGCCGTCGCTTCTGCCCGTTACGCTTATCCCGCTCATGGTCGTGCTGCCGTCCGCGTTTTTGATAACGGCAGAGCCTGTCGCCACGGTCAGCCCAGTCGGAAGCGTGTCCATGATGGCGGCGCGGTGCTGCACGTTCATAGTGCCTACCACAAACCCGTAATTCGCGAGATAGTCCCCGCCTATGCCCTTGCGGTAGTCGCGCCAGCGGTTGGACTTCATCACGAGGATCAGCTTGCCATCCTCGGGCATCACGACATTGCCGAAGTTCACCGCGCCGTTCGCGTAATTCAGGTTGAAATTGGTCAACATCACGGGCGCCTTGCCTGAATTGTTCCTGTTCTTACCCGACGCGCTGCCGTTTATCGCACCGTATGTATCGCCGCTGAACGTGCCTGTCCAGATGGGCGTTCCTGTTACTGCATCCATATAAAGGGACACGGTAATACTGTGCGTGCCGTAGTCCTCGTACCAGTTATTGTTATGCCCGCTCTGGTTGAAAGTCCCGACATAGTGGCCGATCGGAACGGAGACGCTCTCATACACGCCGGCTTTCAGTTCGTAGGGAATCTGTACACTGTAAGATGAGGCATAGCCACTCCATACCTTTGCCTGCGTGACCGAATACGACCAGTATTTGCCGCCCGTCGCGTTGCCAGTGCCGGCATTTTTCTGCTGCCACGTATCCGCGTACACCACATGCCCCGTATCAGGCACGCCGCTCTCAGGGTACAGCGGCGTGATGGGGTTGCCCTTGTTGGACGCTTGTATGTAATAATGGATGGTGTCGCCCGTTGCCACATGTATCGGGTCGTTCGCGGAGCCGTTGTCTATTTCCTGAGAATCGTTCAGGCTGGCGTCCTTCTGTATGCTGATAGCGTCGTAGTACAGCACTATATCGGGCTCTGGCTGGTACGTGTCGCCGATATTTTCGAGCGGCGGCTGGCTCCCCGCGAACGTGCGCGAAAAAGCGAACTCCCCCTCTCCGTCCCTCAACAGGAAATCGTCTGGATCCGTAGACATCAGTGTATACTCGGTCCCGTCTGCCGTCAGCGTGTACGGGACATCCTGAATCATGTACTCCTGGCATTTCGCCTTGCCCGAATAGGTCTGCGGCTGCGCTATCTCCCTGTCTCCGACCTTGAAGCGCACCGTGACATCGGTCACTGGGATGAGGTCGGGGTCGGTGGCGCTCGGATCCATAGTCAGGGCGATAGAGCTGAAACGTATGACCGTGAGCGCGGAACAGTCGTGGCTGAAATAATTCGTGAAATAACCTATGCCGTGCGCGTCCCCGTACGACGATACCGCAGAGGTTTTCAGTGCGCCGTTGACATAGATGGAGAACGGGCGGTTGGGCTTCGTGGGGTCTACCTCGAAGCGCACCGTATACGGCGAGTTGGAACCGCTCTTGATGCCCGTTACATATGTGGCGATCTTCGCGGACGCGGGGATCTTGCCGTCGATATTCCACGTGCCTTTGTAAAGCCCCAGCACGGCCGAGCCGCCGCCGAACAGCCCGCCGTAGGAGCTGCCGCCAGTGCTGTCTATGGCTATCGCATAGCCCGTGTAGGTGCTGCCGTTCAGTATGCCGTTGAAAAGAAAGCCCGCCTGGGCGAAGGTGTGGAAATTCATCGCCTGCGGGCGCAGCGTGAAGGTCATGGAATCGATGAGCTTGTAGTCTGCGTTCACAGACCAGGTGTAGTCGGTGCGCCCATAGCTGTCATAGCCGAGAAAATTCATAGAGCCGTCATCCAGCGCGACGATATGGTCGGGCGTGGAATACCCGTTGTAGCTTCGGGAGCGGGATGACGTATAGGCATCGTCGTAGCCGCGCCGTTGAACGACGCGATCCCATGTGATATCGCCGATTTTCGGCGGCGGCGGCGGATGGAACGGACCGACTTGCAGGATGTCATCCACAGCAATCAGGCCATCGTCCTGCGGTGCGGCGCTTTTGGACTTTGCCTGTGCGCCGCTTTTCGCGCCTGCATTTGAGGGCGGGGCATTGTCATCCTTGTCCGCCTTTGCTTGCGGCGCGGGCGGGGCTTTGCTGTCGCCATACGCGGGCGAGACAAAAGATGCCGACGCTATGATAAACGCTAGCGCCAACACGTAAAACCTGCTGCGAACATTCGGAATATTATTCATTTAATGCACACACAACAACAGCGCAAAGGCCATTGCGTCCCTCTATCCTATGCAATACCTATTTCCCTTGATCTACCGCCCGCCAAAAAACGGTATAAAAATGGCAGGGCAATAACTTTAATTATTTGTCATTATTATCTCACAATTTGCCAATTAATACAACAGCAGTGATATTTTTTTTCATAATGCCGTATTTTGGGCTTGACTTTTTGTTATAGTTGTTATATAACAATTATAATAGTTATCGTTGCTACAAGAAAGGAGTGCGATATGTTGCTTCGGATAGAGCCTGAATCAGATATCCCTATTTATGTGCAGATACGCAAACAGATCGTATCAGGCGTCGCGGCGGGCGAGCTCGTGGCGGGCGAGCAGCTGCCGTCGGTGCGGCGGCTTGCAATGGATCTCGGCGTCAACCTGCACACCGTCAACAAGGCGTATGCCATGTTGCAGAGCGAAGGCTACGTCTCTATGAACGGGCGGCGCGGCGCGGTAGTTGCAGAGCCGCCCGCGTGGGATGACGGATTTTTAGATGGGCTGTCCGACGCTCTCGGCGAAATTCTGACAGAAGCGAAAGCCCGGCGCGTGCCATACGGCGTTATCTCCGCGAGGGTGTACGAGAGCCTGCGGGACTACCCTGTTGCGGACGGTGCGGACGGTCATGCGGATGCGGGTGATGTAAGCGTTGGCGGCAGAAGCGGCTGCACTGGCGAGAATGATGAGAAAGGAGTTTGTTAGCTATGATGATTTTTATTTGGGTTTTTCTTGACGCGCTGGTGATCGTCAGTTTTGCGTTCATCCCGTATATCACACGCAAGTCCGAGCTTTTTGGCGTGGGCATACCATCGTCTGAAACCAAGCGCCCTGAACTGAACGCCATGAGGCGCAGCTTTGCTGCCACAATGGTTGTGTTGGGCTTGGCTGTCGCCGCCGTGCAGTTTCTGTTGCTGCTGCACCCCTCGCTGAACGGCGGGCTTTCATTCAGCGAGGTTATCCAGACGAGCGGCATTGGCGCGGGCTTGGACGGCGCTAATATGGGCGATGCTGGCGGCATAGGCAGGCTGCTGGCGGCGTTCCTTGTACCGCTGTTCGCGTGGATAGCTCTCGACTTCCTCGTCTATCTGCGCTACCACGGCAGGATGAAACGCTATAAGGCAGCACAGGGCTGGGGCGAAGCCTCCCATGTTCGGCGCGAATACGGCAACGCTTCCGCAGCAAGCTCTGTGGTGCTGGCGGACACCGAGCCTGTTGAAAAAGAAATTTTTTCGGCGCTGTGGCTCCTGCTCTATGTGGGCATTGCCGCCGCGACTCTTATCATAGCCTATGCTGTCTGGCCGACAGCGCCGGAGCGCATCGCCGTACATTTCGGGCTTACGGGCGAGCCTGACGGATGGATAGACAAGACGCCTGGCGCGATGCTGCCGCTGTTCGCGTCGCAATGGATACTGTTCGGGATTTTCGTGTTCACGTATTTCATCGTGCGCTGCTCGAAGCGGCAACTGGACGCGTCCGAGCCAAAGGCGTCGAAGGAGCAGGGGCGCAGGTTTCGGAGGATCATGAGCGGCTCGCTTATTTTCGGAGGCGCGGCTCTCGGCGCGCTTCTCGGCTATATCCCTCTCGCGTCGCTCATTGGCATCAGCCAAAGGTTCATAAGTTATTTTCTGATATTCTTTGTCTGCGCGATAATACTGGCCATAGTCATTCTCTACATTCGCGTCGGCCAAGGCGGGAGCAGGCTTCGCGCCAAAGGTGGCGGCGAAAGCGCGGGCGCCGCACCCGACGAGGACAGATACTGGAAGCTGGGCGTTTTCTATTTCAACAAAAACGACCCCTCGCTGTTCGTAGAGAAAAGGTTCGGCGTAGGCTACACCAACAACTGGGCGCACCCGCAGGGCTGGCTGCTGCTGATAGCGCTAATAGCGGC
>JAIRPC010000063.1 GCA_031257215.1 Eubacteriales Family XIII. Incertae Sedis bacterium | reverse complement strand
CAGGGACGACATCAAGGGCTGGGACTCGGTGTCCCATATCCAGTTGGTGTTCGAGATAGAGGAAGCGTTTGACGCAGTATTCCCCGCGGACGAGATACCGAATATGGTTTCGGTCAAAGCGATTGTGGATGTGCTGAACAGCGCCGGGGCATAGCCTGCTTGCACTCTGGTAAAGCCATGAACCAAATAGTCCAAAGAAACACCGGGATAGATTTATTCCGCATGATGTCCATGTACCTCGTCGTCGCCGTGCATATTTTCACGCAGGGCGGCGTGATGGCGGCGGTAGAGCCGTTCACTCCGAAATACTACGCCGCGCTTTTCTGTATGCAGACAGCAATGTGCGGAGTCAACTGCTTCGCCCTGATATCAGGGTACACAAACGTTTGTGGGACATATAGATATTCCCGAATAGCCGAGCTTTGGATTTCGGTATCCTTCTATTCGTTCCTCTCCATCGCCGTTTTCTCCCTGCTGCGCGGGCACGATTACAACAATTTTGTGCTTGACACGATATTCAACTCCAGCTGGGACGGCGCTGTTACCAAGGATCTGATCAAGGAGTGCGCGTCGCCGATTTTCAAGGAGCAGTACTGGTACGTGACCGCGTATTTCGCCATGTTCTTCATTATCCCCTACATGAACAGCTTCTGCCGCTCGCTGTCTAAGGCGGCGGCGATAAGGCTTGTAATAATAATTATCGTAATCCTGTCAGTGCTGCCTAGCATATACAATGTTGACCTGTTCAGGCTGAGGGCGGGGTACAGCGCTTCGTGGCTTGCGATGCTGTACATCATAGGCGCGCTGATAAGGTTGCACGAAACAGGCAAGCCCGCCTGCGGCCGCTTCGTCTGGATCGCGCTTTTCCTGCTGAGCACCCTGCTGAACTGCGCGATATACATCCACGACGCGCTCGGCGGCGTGCCGGTAGCCGCGCCGTACCTTTCGCCGTTCACCATAGCCCAGGCGCTATGCCTGCTCATGGCATTCAAAGGTCTGAGGTTCAGGCGTAGGCTCGTCATAAAGGCGATATCATTATTCGCCCCGGCGTCGTTCGCGGTCTATATACTCAACGCGACAAAGCTGTTCTATCGCTATGGGATGAAAGAGCTGTTTTTGCCGCTCGCCAAAATGCAGGCATGGCAGATAGTCTTGTTTGCGGCGCTCTCCGCGGCGGCGTTTTTTATCGCCGCGAGCCTGATCGAAATCGCAAGGCTCAGGCTGTTCAGAGCGTTAGGCGTCAACAGGGGCGTCAGATTCGCGATAGACAAGCTGATCGTCGAGAATATCGGAAATATCGCGAATATCAGAAACGCAAGAAAGCCAAAGGGCAGTGCGGCGGAACAGGTCGACTAGCCAGCCGCGCCCCCCATGCCCACATTATTTGTTATAATAACTACAGGCGTAACTACATGCGTTTTTTTTACACAGCGCTCCAGGCCGGCAGGCTGCAGTTTATTGAGAAAAAAATCAAAAGGCGGTGCGATTTGAGGATAGACCATATCGGGTATCTGGTGAAGAATATTGACAGGGCGGCGGCGGATTTCGTGTCGCTCGGCTATGCCCCACGCGGTGAAGCGCAGTACGACGAGGCGCGCCACGCGGATATCGCGTTCCTTGACAACGGCGCCTATGTGGTAGAGCTCGTCGCGCCGCGCGGCGAAAGCTCCGTCGCGTGGAAGCTCTTGAAGCGCAACGGAGTAGGGCCGTATCACATCTGCTACGAGGCATCGGATATGGACGAGGCGGACAGAACGCTCAGGGAACAGGGCTATGTGAGGATGCTGGACAAACAGCCGGCCCCCGCCCTGGGAGGGAGGGCTGTGGCGTTCTATACAGGCAGGAATATGGGGATGATCGAGCTGGTCGAGGCAGGCGGGGAATGAGCGCGGCGAGGTTCGGTTCGGAAGCGCCGCCACATTTTGTGCGCCACTAATGTGATGAAATCAGCTTTGTGATAGAATAACAGTTATGGCATATATCGAAACAAAAATATACACGACGACGGCGGGCGTTGAGCCTGTCTGTGCCATGCTCGCGCGGCATGGCGTGAACGAGGTCAGCGTCGAGGACGCCGCCGACCTGCGCGCCATTATCGCGGCCAAGGACTGGCTCGGATGGGACTATGTTTCAGGCGAGCTGACCGTGGGCCTGCATGAGGTGGACGGGGCTGACGAGCCGCTTGGCTCGTACAGCGGCGAAGCTGTCGTCGCCTTCTACACGGAGGACACGGAGGCGGGCGCGAAGCTATTGTCTGAGATCAAGCTCGCGCTGATGTCGCTGAAAGGCGACGAGCAATACGGGAGCTACGGCGCGGATGCGGATTTCGGCAGGCTCTACGCTGAGTCCGAGCCGCTCACGGACGAGTGGAAGGACAAATGGAAGGAATCGTTCCGCGCGTTCCGCGCGTCGAAACGCATAGTGGTAAAGCCGAGCTGGGACGAAGGGGAAACGGACATCCTTGCCCGCGACGGCGATATTGTCATAGCGATAGACCCAGGCATGGCGTTTGGCACAGGGACGCACGAAACGACGGCAATGTGCCTTGCGGAGCTGGAACGCTCGCTGCGCCCGAACATGTCCGTCCTTGACATAGGCGCTGGGTCGGGGATCCTGTCGATCGCGGCCGCCATGCTGGAAGCGGGAACTGTTGCCGCCGTGGAATACGACGCGGACGCTGTGGCCTCCGCAGCGGGAAATTTCGCGCTGAACAATGTAACGGAAAGTGTGGAGCTATTGGCGGGCGACATCCGCGAGCTCGCGCCGAAGCTAGGGCAATACGACATTGTGGTCGCGAACCTTGTGAGCGGGCTCGTCAGGGAAATCAAAGACAAATTGCATGATTTAACCACGCCGGGCGGCAGGCTGATTCTTTCAGGGCTGCTGCATGACGAGGAACAGGAAGTCAGCGCCGTGCTGGCGGATGCGGGCTTCCGTGTGGAACGCACCGAATCGAGAGGGGAGTGGCTGCTGATTTGCGCAGGTTCTTTGTGAGCGCGGGCGCGGTGCGCGACGGCATGATATATATAGAGGACGCCGGCGACGCGCGGCATATCAGGAGCGTTCTGCGCATGAGGCCAGGCGACGCGCTGACGCTCTGCGACGGCACGGGGCGCGAATACGACGGGATTATCAAGGAGATGGAGGACGCGGCGGGCGGCGCTATTGCCGTAGCCGTTACCGATGTCAGGCAGTCCACAGAGCCGCGCACGGAAATCACCCTCTATCAATGCGTTCCGAAGCAGGGGAAGATGGAAACCGTTATACAGAAGTCCACCGAGCTGGG
>JAIRPC010000047.1 GCA_031257215.1 Eubacteriales Family XIII. Incertae Sedis bacterium | reverse complement strand
GGCGCGTGCCCGTTCAGCCATGTGTTCGTGCATGGGCTGGTGCGCGCGGGCGACGGGCAGAAGATGAGCAAGAGCCTTGGCAACGGTGTGGACCCGATAGAGATAATCGACCAGTACGGCGCGGACGCCCTGCGTTTCATGCTCATCAACGGCAGCGCGGCGGGCAACGATATGCGGTTCACTGCGGACAAGCTGGAATCGGCGCGCAATTTCGCGAACAAGCTCTGGAATGCGTCGCGCTTCACGATAATGAATCTCGGGGATGGAGGCGTTCGCGAGGTGAAGCCTGTTTCGGCGTATGAAGCGGGGTTGGAGCCTGTTGACCTTTGGATGCTGAAAAAGACGCGGGATGCCGCAGCCGATATCACGCGCAATTTGGAAGCCTTCGACCTTTCGGTCGCGACGCAGAAGATTTACGAGCTGATTTGGAACGAGTATTGCGACTGGTATATCGAGTTCGCGAAGCTGCGGCTTGCTGGCGAGGATGAGGGGGCGAAGGCCGTGGCGCGTTCGGTTCTCGTGTCGGTGCTGTCCGACCTGCTCAGGCTGTTGCACCCGTTCATGCCGTTCATCACGGAGGAGATCTGGTCGTTCCTTGGGAAGGATGGGAAGCTGATCTGCGATAGGTGGGTTGATTTTGGCGGGGGCGATTTGGGCGCTGCTGCTGTTGACGGCGGTGGAGCTGGTTCGAGTGCTGGTGTTGGAGTTGGTAGCGATGCGGGTTCGAGTGCTGGCGTTGGAGTTGGTAGCGGCGGGGGCGGTGGCGCAGTCAGCGGGATTTCCGCTCAGTCCGCTTACGAGTGTACGGAGTTTGTGATTGCGGTTATCCGTGCTGTGCGCAATATCCGTGCGGAAGCGGGTGCGGGGCAGTCGCGCAGGCTGTCGCTTGTCGCGAAAATCCCCTTGGCGTCAGGTACTGGCGGGCAGCGTCAGGTCGGCGGCAGGGACTGCGGCGAAGTGCTCGGCGCGTTTGCTGGTTATATCGAAAAGCTCGCAGGCGTGAAATCCGTGCAGTGCGTTACGGACGGCGGCGAGGTGCCCGCAGAAGCCATGTCCGCGATCGTGGACGGCGTGGAGCTTTACATCCCGCTTGACGATCTGCTCGACTATGCGGCGGAGCGCGAGCGGCTTGCGAAGGAGAAGGATCGGCTCGAAGGCAATATCGCCAGGCTCAGCGCGAAGCTGTCGAACGAGGGCTTCACGGCGAAAGCGCCAGAGCATATCGTAGGCGCCGAACGCGAAAAACTGGCGGCGGAGCAGGACGCATACGAAAAGACGCTGGCGCGTATCGAAGCGATACAGGGAAAATAAATTCGCGGCGGCGGAGTATGAATGTCGTTGCCGTTTGCGGTGCGCTTCGTAGCGGAGGATGGATGGCTTTACCGTCCGTGGAATTTTGGAATAATATAAGCAGTGCTTGATAACTGTGACGGAGATAGTGTGAGTGGCTAATGCCGAGGGAAAAATCAGCGCGTTCCAGAAGTTCGGGTGGAAGCTCGGGCTTGAACGCATGCGCGGGCTGTGTTCGCTGCTGGGCGATCCGCAGGCTTCGCTCCGCGTCATTCATGTCGCGGGAACGAACGGAAAAGGCTCGGTGTGCAGGTATCTCTACGAGGTGCTTTTGGCGCACGGGTACAGCGTCGGGATTTTTACTTCGCCAGGGCTGGGAGATTTTCGTTCGCGCATTGAGGCGAACGGCGAATGGATATCCGAGTCAGATTTGGATAACTGTACTAACCACGTACTGTCGGCGGTGGAGCGCATGGCGGGCGCGGAGGACAGCCCCACCGAGTTTGAAGTCTTGACCGCCGTGGCGTTTGAATACTTCGCTTCCAAGAACCTCGATTTCGTGATCCTAGAAGTCGGGCTTGGCGGTTCGCTCGATTCGACGAACGTCATAGAGAAGCCGCTCGTCAGCGTCATCACGGAGATAGCCCTTGACCACACGGAATACTTAGGTGACACCATAGAAAAAATCGCGGGCGAGAAAGCGGGCATCATAAAGGCGGGCTGCCCCGTTGTCGTGTCGGCTACCGGCGAGGCCGCCCGCGTCATAGCGAGGAAAGCCTACGAGCTGGGCGTGCCGCTGGTGGACGCGCGGGCTGATGTACGCGGCTCAGGCGTGGCGGGGTCGGGTGGATTCGGCGGCGCGGCGGTAACAGGCCAAGCAAGCGGCGGGATCAGCTGCCGTATATCGCGCGAGGATATCTGCGGCACATTGTTCTCCTGCGCGATACGCGGCACTCGGTACGATGGTATCGAGATATCCATGGTAGGCAGGCATCAGGTGCGCAACGCGGTTTGCGCTCTCGCGGCTTTTGATACGCTTCGGGGGATGAAGCTCGTGACCTCGGATTCGTCCGCGCTGAGGAGCGGCATGAAAGCCGCGAGCCTGGCGGGTAGGTTCCAGGTCGTTTCTGGCGGGGACGGGGGCTGCGCTCGCGACGGCGCATTGCGGGAATCGCAGGACGGCACGGCTAACGGGCTGTGTGACGCCGCCGCCCCGCTGGTCATCTTCGACGGCGCACACAACCCGTCAGGCGCCGCCGCGCTCCGCGCGGCGGTGAGCGCGTTTCTACCGAACCGAAAAGTGCTCGTCCTCGCCGCAATGATGAAAGACAAAAGCACGGATGATATGCTGAATGAGATACACGGATTCGCGCAAGACGCACTGTTCACGGAAGCCTCCAACGGGCGCAGCATGAGCGCGGACGAGCTGGCCAAACGCTGGCGGCAGGTTACTGGGGAAGACCTAGATGGAGGGGATCTCGCGCTGACCGCACCCACCGCGATAAAAGACCCGATCGAGGCATATGGGGCGGCGCTGAATATGGCGTGGGCGGGCGGCTTCGGCGCCCTTGTGGTTACTGGGTCGCTATATCTGATATCGGACTTGGCAGGAAAGGCAAGGTGAGAACAATGGTAATCGAAAAAGTGCTTCTTGTTTACAACCCGAAAGCGGGCAACGGCATTTTTGCAGGCAACCTCGACAAGGTTATCGCGGCGTTTCAGCGCAAGAAGAAGCTGATAGTACCTGTCAGGATAGACCAAGGCATCAAGCTCGACCAAATCTTCAAGAATGCGGGCAATTTTTCAAAGGTGATCGCGGCGGGCGGCGATGGGACGGTTCACGCTGTTGTCGGCGCAATGGTCGAGAACGGTGTGGACATCCCACTGGCGTTGCTCCCTGCGGGGACAGCGAACGACCTTGCGCACTATTTCGGGATACCAACACAATTCAAAAAAATGCTAGATATAGCGACATCTGGGAAACGCGTCAGGATGGACGTGGGGATGGCGAACGGCCGCCCGTTCGTGAATGTGCTGGCGGCGGGCGTCATGGTGGACGCGAGCCAAAAGACCGACCCCGTAGCGAAGAACACATTCGGGCTTGCCGCATACTATATAAAGGCACTGTCCGAGCTGCCAAAGCTCCACCCGATACCCGTCAAGATCACGCTCCCAGACGAGGTTATTGAGGCGGAAATGAACGCCATCCTGATTCTGAACGGGCGCGGCGCGGGCGGGCTGAAATCCGTAGCGCCGCAGTCAGTCATCGACGACGGCCTGCTCGAAGTGCTGCTCGTTCACAACGTGCCGTTCGTCAACTGGGGAACGCTTGCGCTCAGCATACTGACAGGCCAGCACGAAAACAGCGAGTTCCTCTCGTTCTACAGCACGCCGAGCATACGCATAGAGGCGGAGGAGGATTTGGTCACCGACCTGGACGGCGAAGCGGGGATGCCGCTCCCCGTGGACATAAGCGTGCTGCACAGGAGAATAGAAATCTGCGTGCCGAGGGAGTATGGCGTCGAGGACGAGGAGTAGCGGAGATGGCGGATGACCCGGGCATCCACGCGAACCTGCTGTATTGATAGCGTCGTAAGTATACCGCCGACGGAGACAACAGGTATATTTCCTACATACGTTGGCAAGAATTCAAACCAAGCGGCCCTAGTTTCATAAATGAAAGGGAAAGTCCATTAATAGAATGGCTGTTGCAATTCGGGATTGCATAATGATGTGATTTCTCTTGGCGACAAGCAGTTTCTTGCAAGACACCCGATATGTGCTGGCTGGCACAGCACTTGCATATAATCTTTTTTAGCAAGAAAGAATTTTTTCATATTCTTTCTCCTCCAAACGGCAGGATATGTGCAGGCGTATTCTGCCTGATATTTTGTTTGTTGACACGAGAGGTAGTTTGAGCTATGAACCAAGAAACCATACCAATCAAATGCTCTATCGTCCGCGGTGGGACCAGCAAGGGCATATTCATTCTGGACAGCGAGCTTCCGAAGGCTCAGGCGCTGCGCGACAGCATTATTCTGGCCATATTCGGCAGCCCTGATGTCAGACAGATCGACGGGCTCGGCGGCGCGGACGTGCTGACCAGCAAGCTCGCGATAATAGGGCCGCCGTCTGTTCCGGGCGCGGACGTGGACTACACGTTCGGGCAGGTTTCTATGGACGCGGCGTTCATCGACTATAAGGGCAACTGCGGGAACATATCATCGGCGGTCGGCCTGTTCGCCATAGATGCGGGAATAATTGAGGCAAAGGAGCCAGTCACGACTGTGCGCATACATATGACGAACAGCGGGAAGCTGCTGCGGGCGGAGGTGCCCGTGAAAAATGGGCGCGCGGTGATAGACGGCGATTACAGGATAGACGGCGTACCTGGCACGGGCGCGCGCATCGCGATAGACTGGTCCGACTCCATCGGCGCGTTCACTGGTAAGCTTCTGCCCACAGGCAACGCGACCGACATCATCGACACAGGCGAGGGCGAGTACGAGGTTTCACTGGTTGACGCGGGCAACCCGCTCGTGTTCATCGAGGCGGCTTCGCTCGGCATGGTAGGGACAGAAACGCCGCAGGAAATAGAGTCAAACGCGGCGCTCATGGCGACGATAGAAAAAATCAGGTCTAAGGCCGCCGTCATCTTCGGGCTTGTCGAAAGCCCCGAAAAGGCCGCGGAGCTAAGCCCCTACAATCCATTCTTCGCCATCATATCAGAGCCCGCTTCATACGATGCGCCGAACGGCACGTCAGTAGACGCGTCAGATGTCGACGTAGTATCGCGCCTGCTTTTCATGCTGCACATGCACAAGACTTACCCCATCACGGGCACGGTCTGTACGGCGGCTGCGGCGATGGTTCCAGGCAGCATAGTGAACAGGGTCATGCGGCAGAGCGCGGCAGCTGCCGATGCTCTGAGGATAGGGCATCCGGGCGGCGTGATAGATGTTGACAAGTCATGCCACACGGAGGGCGGCGAAGTTGTTATCGACAAAATCGCGGTCGGCCGTACGGCGCGAAAGATAATGGACGGAACGGTGTTCGTGCAGCGTTCGCGGCTGGCGGTCGGCGCGTAGCCTGCCAGTACGGAAACCGCAGGGCGGCAGAACAGCAAAAAGGATTAGCTTATGGGAAAAACAATGTCAGAAAAAATACTCGCCAGGGCAGCCGGCGTAGGCGAAGCGTCCGCCGGCGATATTTTGTGGGTGAACGTGGACATGGCTATGATGGACGATATCCTAGGCCCTCGCGTCGAGATAGCGGAGGGGCTGATGGAGCTTGGCGACAGGGTGTGGGACGCGGACAAGGTCGCCATCATATCCGACCACTACACGCCGCCCGCCAGCGTGAAGCAGGCGGAGATCGTGAAGTTCACGCGCGAATGGGCGGCTCTGCACGGCATCAAAAACTATTATGAGTTTGTAGGCCCCTGTCACCAGATCATGGCGGAGAAAGGTTTTGTCTTGCCCGGCACGGTAGTGCTCGGCACGGATTCGCACACCTGCATGGGCGGCGCGCTCGGCGCTTTCGCCACAGGCGTCGGCTCGACCGAAATGCTCGGTGTCCTTGTCACGGGGCAGACCTGGCTGCGCGTGCCTGAAACGATCCGCGTGGTGTGGGGCGGCAGCCTGAACGCCGGGGTAATGGCCAAGGATATCTCGCTCGAAACCATCCGCGAGATCGGCCACGCGGGCGCGACGTACAAGGCGGTCGAGTACGTGGGCGAAGCGATATCGAGCCTGCCTGTGGACGAGCGCATGGCGATAACAAACATGGCGGTAGAGATGGGCGCGAAAGCGGGGATGATGGAGTACGACGGCGAGGCGGCTGAATTTCTCGCGGGGAGGACGGCGCGGACGCAGGATGAGCTTGCCGCGGGCGCGCTAAGCAGCGACGCGGACGCATCGTTTGCGCGCACGCTGGTCAAGGATGCCTCCGCGCTTACGCCTATGATCGCGTGCCCGCACAGCGTGGACAACGTGCACAGGATAGAGGATGTCGAAGCCACAAAAATTGACCAGGCGTATCTAGGCTCCTGCACGGGCGGCAGGTACAGCGACCTGAAAGCGGCGGCGGAGCTTGTGAAAGGCCGCAGGATTGCCGGCGGCATACGCTTCCTCGTGTCGCCCGCGTCGCAGGAGATCTGGGAACGCGCGTCGCGCGACGGGATATTGCAGACGCTTGCGGAAGCGGGCGGCACGATCCTGGCACCGACCTGCGGCGTATGCGTCGGGCTTCACTCAGGCCTGCTCGGCGCGGGCGAGGCCTGCATATCGTCCAGCAACCGAAACTTTATCGGGCGCATGGGCAGCAAGGAAGCCGAAATCTACCTAGCGTCGCCGCTCTCCGTAGCGGCCGCAGCGCTGGCAGGCAGGATTACTGACCCGCGCGAGGTGGCAGCATAATTCAGCGCCCTAGCGCCTTAAAATAAATTACAACAATAGAATAATTTAGAAAGTACAGGAGCGCATGAAGAATGGAATAACCGGAGCGCCAACAGTTGAATCCAGCATGTGCCGCATATATACGAGGAAAGAAAATGAATAGAATAATCAGCGGGAAAGCGCTGAAATACGGAGACAACGTCAACACCGACATCATCTCGCCGCCGCAATTCATGGAGCTGCCAATAGAGGAAGCGGCCGAATACGCCATGAGTGCGGTTGACCTGGATTTCCACACCAAGGCGCGAACGCACAGCATTTTTGTCGCGGGGGAAAACCTGGGCTCAGGTTCAAGCCGCGAAACATCGCCGCTCACGCTAAAATATCTGGGCATAGAAGCGGTCGTCGCGGTGTTTTTCGCACGGATATTCTACCGCAACTGCATCAACCTGGGCATCCCCGCCATAGAATGTGCGGAAGCGGACCGCATTGCAGAGGACGACGAAATAGAGATAGATATCGCGACAGGCACGATATCCAACGTGACGAAAGGCGAAAAATACGGGTGTAGCAGGATCCCCGAACATATCTTTGAGCTGATAGAGGGCGGCGGGCTCGTGGGCTATATGAAAGCCATCCGCGACAGAAAGGAGAACGAACTATGATAGCACGCGCATTGGAAGGCTTGACGGTGGTGGATCTGTCTAGGATATTGGCAGGACCGTACTGCACGATGATTTTGGCGGATATGGGGGCGGACGTCATCAAGGTGGAGATCCCGGGCGTCGGCGACGATAGCCGCGCGTTCCCACCGTTTGTCGAGGACGAGAGCGTCTACTTCAAGAACATGAACCGCAACAAACGCGGCATCACCTTGAACCTGAAATCCGAGCGGGGCAAGGAGCTTTTCCTGAAACTCATCAAGAAAGCGGATGTGCTCGTAGAAAATTACAGGCCGGGGACGATGGAGAAGCTGGGCTTGGGCTACGATGAGCTAAAAGAGGTCAACCCCCGCCTGGTCTGCGGCTGCGTGTCGGGCTTCGGGCATTCTGGGCGATACAGCAAACGCGCCGGATATGACATCATAGGCCAGGCCATGAGCGGCATCATGAGCGTGACAGGGTGGCCTGATGGCGAGCCGACGCGCACGGGCGGTCCCATCTCGGACACGATGGCAGGGCTCTCCCTCGCCTGCGGCATCATCGCGGCATGCAGGTACAGGGACGTTACGGGCATCGGGCAAAAGGTGGACATCGCGCTCGTGGACACGCTCGTGTCGAGCATGCAGATAATCAACCAGATCTATCTAGCGAGCGGCAGACTGCCCGCGAGGATTGGCAACAGGTACGAGTCCACCTATCCCTACGACACGTTCGGCACGAAGGATGGAGGCACGGTCGTGATAGGCTGCGCGAACGACAAGATATGGCGCATCATATGCGGGCTCATGGGCAGGGAGGAGCTGATCTCAGATCCGCGCATGGAAACCAACAAGCTGCGCGTCGAGAACCACGCGCTTATCCGCCCCATCGTCAGCGAGTGGACGCACACGATGGACGCGAAAGACCTTGTGGATTTGTTGCTCGACAACGGCTGTCCCGCCGCCCCCATCTACGATATCGCGCAGGTAGCCGATGACCCGCATATCGCGGGAGACCGCGATATGTTTCCCGAAATGGAATACCCGCGCGTCGGCAAGCTGCGCGTGACAGGCTCGCATTTCAAGATGAGCGAAACCGCGGCAGGCCCGCGCTTTCCCGCGCCGGACCTCGGTCAGCACAACCGCGAGGTATACGGCGAGTTGCTCGGTCTTGGCGACGATGAGATCGACAAGCTCAGGGAGGACGGGACAATATGAACGGATTGCCGAATAACGCAACCATTGTTGAGGTCGGTTCGAGGGACGGGTTTCAGAACCTGCCCGATTTCATACCCACGGATGTCAAGATAAAATCGATAGAGAAAATAATCGAGTCAGGCGTAAAGGACGTGGAAGTCACATCCTTCGTGAATCCGAAGGCTGTTCCGCAGATGGCGGACGCTTCCGAGGTGGCTTCGGCAATTATAGGCAAATACGGAAACCGCCCAGGCATGCGCTTCATAGCCCTCATTCCGAACGCCCGTGGCGCGGAGAGCGCGGTTAAGTGCGGCATAACGACGGTGAGCATAGTCATCTCCGCAAGCGAGTCTCACAACAAGGCGAACGTGAACCGCACCGTGTCGGAGTCGCTCGCCGCCCTGCGCGATATCGCGGAGTCGTTTCCGAGCCTTGCGGTCAGGCTCGATATCGCGACCGCACTCGGCTGCCCGTTCGAGGGAAAGGTGCCCGAAAAAGACGTGCTGTCGCTCGTGGCGAATGCGCTTGACATAGGTGTGCGCGAAATAGTGCTATGCGACACCATAGGCGTAGCCGACCCCCTGTCAGTCGATTCGCTGACACGCGCGGCGCTGAAAGAGGTGGGCGGCCACTGCCCCATCGCTCTGCATCTGCACGACACGAGGGGCATGGGCGTGGCGAACACCTACGCCGGAATGCTGAACGGGATAGAAAAATTTGAAGCCTCCATAGGCGGGCTGGGCGGCTGCCCATTCGCGCCTGGTGCGGCAGGCAACACCGCCACGGAGGATGTGCTGAACATGCTGACCTGCATGGGAGTGGAGACAGGCATAGATATGGGGAGATACATGGAGGCGCTGCGCTACGTGCAAGCCAACATAAAAAGCGACCTGACGAGCCACATGGCGAAAGTGGTGGTATAGCGCCACCATAATGCTATGGCATGATAATCGAATCATATTTTATTTACCACCAGGATGAAATATCCTGGTGGCAATAGGCGTCGCAACATAGTTGTCAGAATAATATTACTTTAACACGAACTTAGCAAATGGCGTTGCGCACAGCCGCGCAAGTGAATATAATGGAATTGCGAAAGTATGCGCGAACATGCGCGAAAGTATAACTCAAAGTTTCCACTATTAGGAGGTAACAAAATGTCACTTAGAGAATCTCTCCCACAGGTAAAGACGAAGCTGCCTGGTCCCAAGGCCGCCAAGGTGCTGGCGCGGCGCGCTGATATAGTGCCTGCCGCCATCAAGTCGATCTACCCCGTTGTCATCGAGCGCGGCGAGGGCGCCATGATCGAGGACGTTGACGGCAACACATTCCTTGACTGGATCGGCGGCGTCGGCGTTATGAACGTCGGCTATTCGCAGCCGGAGGTTATCGAGGCCATCAAGGAGCAGTCGGAGAAGTTCTGCCATTCCATGCTGAACATCACCACGCACAAGCCGTATATCGAGTACGCGGAGGCCATGGCGAAGGTCGCGCCTGTCAAGGGCGGCAAGAAGCAGGTCATGCTCGCGAACAGCGGCGCGGAGGCAGACGAGAACGCGGTGAAGATCGCGAAGGGCGCGACGGGCAGGCCGAACATTATCGTGTTCACGGGCGCTTTCCACGGCAGGACCACGCTGACCATGACCATGACGGCGAAGAAAGCCTACGCGACAGGCATGGGCCCATTTCCCGACGGCGTTTACAGGGCGGAGTTCCCGTACCTCTACCGCGCGCCGGGCGGACTGAAAGGCAAGGCGGCGATCGACTACTATGTCGCACAGCTCCAGTCTATATTTGAAACGCACTCACCCGCAAAATACGTGGCGGCCATAGTGTTCGAGCCCGTGCAGGGCGAGGGCGGTTTCGTCCCCGCGCCTATCGAATGGGTCAAGGCCGTCCGCAAGATATGCGACGAGAACGGCATACTGCTTGTCGCTGACGAGGTTCAGACGGGCTTCGGGCGCAGCGGCAGGATGTTCGCCTCGCAGTATTACAAAGAGGAGGGCTGTGCGCCTGACATCATGACCTTTGCGAAGTCGATCGCGGGTGGCATGCCCCTGTCGGGCGTCGTGGCGTCGAAGGCCATCATGGACAAGGTTCCAGGCGGCACGATCGGCGGCACCTACTGCGGCAACGCGGTGTCCTGCGCGGCGGCTCTCAAAGTCCTCGACATAATGCAGAAAGAGGACTATCCGGGCAAGGCGCTGAAAATATCCAAGAAGTGCATGAAGCGCTTCAACGACTGGAAGAAGAAGTACAAGGTCGTTGGCGACGTGCGCGGCACAGGCGCGATGATGGGCATAGAGTTCATCAAGGACGCGGGCAAGACCCCGAACGCAGAGCTGGTCGGCAAGATCGTGCAGGCGGCCTGGGCGAAAGGGCTGCTGCTCGAATCGGCCGGCACGTACGGCAATGTCATCCGCTTCCTCTGCCCGCTCTGTGTGACGGACGAGCAGCTCGAAGCGGGCCTCAACATCTTCGAGGAAGCGCTCAAAGCGAATATGTAGGCGAGATGATCTATCGCCTTGATTCAGGCTGTGCGGATTTGCGGGCAACGCGTGCAAGGGCGGCGCTGTGAATACGAGCGGTGATGAGCGCAGAAACAAAATATTGAACGCTATCGGCGCGGACGCCAGGCCTATCTCGGCGTCCGCGCTTGCTCTTAGCTTTGGCGTGAGCAGGCAGGTAATAGTGAGCGATGTGGCGATACTCCGCGCTTCGGGGCATGATATCATAGCGACGGCGCGCGGGTATATGATGGAGCGCCCACCCGCGGGCCGATATCTCGGCAGGGTGGCGGTCAAGCATTCCAGGGCGAGGACGCGCGACGAGCTGATGGCGATAGTTGGCGCGGGCTGCGTGGTGGTGGATGTAACTGTTACCCACCCGTTCTACGGCGACCTGACAGGCTCGCTGAACCTCGCTACGGCGGCTGACGTGGACGAGTTTATCGAACACGTGGAGAGCAAGAAAGGAAAACTGCTCCTGGATCTGACGGGAGGCGTACACATGCACGCCATATCCTGCGAGAGCAAGGACGCTTTCGCCGAGGTGCAGTCGAAGCTGTCGCGCATGGGGATATTGCTGCCGGCCACCAGCTAAGCTGGCCGCCATATTTTTTGTTGACTTCTGTTGACATCCAGGGTGTTATCCTATATGATTGTCATGTGTCTTGACACATGACAATCATATTGTTTTAGCATGGATTATTGTTTGACTGAATTGTTAACTGAAAGGAAGCATTGAAGCATGGATATCAATACAAGCAATCAGGAGGGGCGGGCGCTCTCGCAGAGGGGAAACCAGGTGAGCCGCGTATACCGCATGACGGCGGCGGCGCTGCTTATCGCGATAGGGATACTCATACCGTTGGTATCGCCTGTGAAGATAGTTATCGAGCCAATGTCATTCACCCTCGCAAGCCATGTGGCCATATTTCTCGGCGTTCTGATGGCGCCGGATATCGCGGCCTTTGTCGTTGCCGGGACCACCATCGGTTTCTTCGCCGCGGGGTTCCCGTTGCCTGTCGCGCCGCGCGCCGCGTCGCATATCGTGTTCGCGCTGATAGCTTCCTTCTATTTGAGGCGCCGCCCGCAGACGGCGTTCTCGCCTGTTGGGTTCCATGTTTTCTCGTTTCTGATTGGGGCGATACACGCCGCCTGCGAGGTGGTCGTCGTCTATTTCTATTATCGGTATTTCGGCGGTTGGGGCGATTTCGTCGCGCATGATGGCATCCGCACGCTATTCCTGCTCGTGGGGGTGGGATCGTTGGTTCACAGCATGGTTGACTTCGAGATAGCCTATGGTATATTCGGGGTTCTCAGAAAGCAGAAATCCGTAAGGAGCCTGTTCATCAGTGCGCCGCCCCAAAAAAGTGCTGTCTCCTAATTATTAAAAATTATACAAAAAATAACAATATGGGTTGAGTTACACCACTGTTTTGTGGTACGATATTACTTACTTGACGCTCTGGCGGGTTCGCGGGGACGGTTGATTGTCGCCATCCCTTAGTGTTCGCGTTCGTCTTAACGGAAGGAAGTAATGAAGTGATATGGAGATAGAGCTTAAATATAAATTGGGTAGCAGAGAACTGCTCGAAAAAATAGAGCGGGACAGGTTTCTCCTGTCGATAGCTGAGAAGGATTCGGCGGCCACCATAGCGATGAAAGCCGCCTATTTTGATACGGACGATCGGCTGCTCATGAAGAACGATATATCGTTCCGAATCCGCAAGGAGGGCGACCGCCTCGTTGGCACGCTCAAATGGCGCGACAGGGACACGGGCATATCGGGCCTTTACGCGCGCGACGAGATCAGCGTCCCCGTGGCGGATGCGTCGTGCTTTCTATCGCCCGACCCGTATATATTCAAGGACAGCCAAGAGGGGCAGGCTATGCTCGAAGCGCTTTCGGGGCAGCCGCTTGTCCTCATCTTTGAGACGGTGTTCACGCGCAGGAGGTTTCGCGTAGACTCGGCTGGCACGATCTGCGAGGTGTCGCTTGACACAGGCGAAATCATTGCGGGCGACAGCCGCGCCCCGATACAGGAGTTGGAGATAGAGATGTTCTCCGGCAGCAGGGACGAGCTGATCCGCATAGGCGACAGGGTGGCGGAAACATACGGGCTTGAACCTGAGCCGTTGAGCAAATTCGCGCGGGGCAAGGCCTTGTCCGAAGCGGGCGAAACGCAGCAGTTAATGTAAATTATTTCGGCGCTTCCCTCGGAGCGCGGCAACAGCAACAAAGGAGAGATAAGCTTTGTACTTCAATTATATCGACACGGCAGACCCCGATATCGGCGCGATGATCCGACGCGAGACGGAGCGCCAGGAACACAAGCTGGAACTGATAGCGTCGGAGAACTACACGACCCCCGCGGTCATGGAAGCGTGCGGCAGCGTGCTCACGAACAAATACGCGGAGGGATACCCCGGGCGCAGATACTACGGCGGGTGCGAGCATGTAGACGAGGTGGAGGCTCTGGCGATCGAACGCGCGAAGAAGCTTTTCGGCGCGGAATATTGCAACGTCCAGCCGCACTCAGGCAGCAGCGCGAATATCGCCGCGTACCTCGCGCTCCTTTCGCCAGGCGACACGGTTCTCGGCATGGATCTGAAAAACGGCGGTCACCTGACACACGGAAGCAAGGCGAATATTTCGGGCAAGTATTTCAATTTCATCCCGTATGGGCTGGACCCGGACACTGAGCGCATAGATTTTGACAGCGTGTTGGAGCTCGCGAAGCAGCACCGCCCGAAGCTCATCGTCGCGGGCGCGAGCGCGTACCCACGCGTCATAGAGCCCGACAGGTTCAGGCGCATAGCGGACGAGGTGGGCGCGCTGCTCCTGGTGGACATGGCCCATTTCGCGGGGCTTGTGGCCGGCGGCCAGCACCCCAACCCGTGCGAGTACGCCCATGTGGTGACCAGCACCACGCACAAGACGCTGCGCGGCCCTAGGGGCGGGCTCATCTTTGCGAAAGAGGAATTTGGCCCCGCTATCGACAAGGCGATATTCCCTGGCATACAGGGCGGGCCGTTGGAGCATATCATAGCGGGCAAGGCCGTCTGCTTCAAGGAGGCGCTGCGGCCGTCCTTCAAGGATTACCAGAAACAGATAATCGCGAACGCGGCCGTCCTCGCAGGCGAGCTGATGGATCGCGGCTTCGACCTCGTTTCGGGCGGCACGGACAACCATCTGGTGTTGGTGGATCTGCGCGGCAAGGGCATAACGGGCAAGGATGCCGAGCGCTGGCTCGACGACGCGAACATCACGACCAACAAGAACTCGGTGGTGAACGACCCGGAGAGCCCGAACGTCACGAGCGGCATCAGGCTCGGCTCGCCCGCGCTCACGACGCGCGGCTTCAAGGAGGCCGAGATGGTGCGGACTGCCGAAGCGATAGCGCTCGTGCTGGATCATCCGGGCAACGAGCACTGCGCGGAAAAGGCGAAGTCGATCGTGGCGGAGCTGACGCACGCGCACCCGCTCTACTACCGCTCGGTGGATACGTACTAGGCTATGGCGTATGGCGCGGGCAGGGCGAAGTGCGGCGGAGCTGTGCGCGGCTTGGTGAGCGGGTCTGCTCCCGTGGGAAATTTTTCAATAACTGGAAAATGAATAATTTGAATATAAATGAATTGATTCTATACGCGAATATAGCGGGCGACGAAGCGGCGGGACACGCGGCGGCGCTGTTCACGCAAAACGCGGATGTCGGTTCGGGAACAGATTTGGCGGATGCCATTGCGGGCCAGGCCTGCCATCCGCTTGCGAGCCCGTCAGAAGGCGGCGCTTCGCGGTGGACCCTGTTGCAGCGGGCTATGGCGTCCGAAATCGGGCATGAAACGGTGAGAGCCACGTACTGGCAGAACCATCTCTGTGCCCTGGTCTGCTCGTCAGACAACCCGTTCAGCCGTGCCGCCGAACGCGGGGCATACGCGCCGCTCGAAGGCCTGGCGGGCAGCAAGGACATACTCGGCGCCATTGGCGGGCTTTCGGAAACCGCGGCGGGGCTTTTGAAGCTCGCTACCGAGGAGCTGGCGCTCATAAAGAAAATGTACGCGTGGGATTTCGCCTCCGCGCCAGGCGCGCCGAGCGGAGCGGGCGCTGGCGGCGGCAATATCGCGTCGCTGATGGCATCGCCCAAGGCTACGCCTCTCCCCAAGGGAGGCACGCGGCGCGGCCGAGTGCATGAAGCGCTGGCGCGCGGGGACGGCCTGGCGAGCGCGGTGAAGCTGGCGGCGTACTACCGCTCCTGTGGGGCGGGCGCACTCGAAGCCTACGACAGCTTCTACTGGGACGGCGGGTTCAGGGGCGTCACGTCGAGAGACCCGATCCGGTTCGAGGATCTCATAGGAGTGGAGCGGCAGACGGCGGCTCTCGTGGAGAACACGGAGTTCCTGCTGGCGGGGCTTCCCGCGAGCAACATCCTGCTGTATGGCGATGCTGGCACGGGCAAATCGTCCTCGGTCAAGGCGCTCATAAACGAATACGCGGGGAGTGGGTTGAAGCTCGTCGCGATACCCAAGGCTCGCATAGCCGAGCTGCCGAGCGTGCTTGCGGCCGTTTCGGAGCGCGGGCTGAAATTCATATTGTTCATTGACGACCTTTCCTTTGAGGAAAACGAGAGCACATACAAATCGTTCAAGTCGGTGATCGAGGGCGGCGTGAGCGCGCGCCCCTCCAACGCCGTTATCTGCGTCACGTCGAACCGCCGAAATATTGTCAAGGAGGTCTGGAAGGACCGCGAACACCAGGACGACATACACCTGCGCGACAACCTCCAAGAGAAGCGTTCGCTGTCTGACAGGTTCGGGCTGACTATCGTGTACAGCTCGCCCGACAAGGGCGAATACCTTGCCATAGTGGAGGGGCTTGCGGCGAGGGCGGAGCTCGGCATGGGCGAGAACGAGCTGAAAGCCGCCGCGCTGACCTGGGAGCTGCGCCACGGCGGCCGCTCAGGCAGGACGGCGCGGCAATTCGTGGAATATATGAAAGGGCATGAAGCCCTGGCAGAGGGAAATAAATGAGCAGATTTTTTAGCGGCAACGGATTTTCGGTATTGCTGATCATCATACTTGCCATCAATATGATAAACAACAACACGATATTTTCCGACCCGCTAGGGTGGCTCTGGGACATGCTCCTGCTGTTGCCTGGCATAGTCATCGGCATCACCGTGCATGAGTGGGCGCACGCCTTTGTGGCGCACAGGCTTGGCGACAGCACGCCGAAGCTCCAAGGCCGCGTTTCGCTGAACCCTGCGAGGCATATAGACCCCGTTGGGCTGATAGCGCTGCTGTTCATAGGCTTCGGCTGGGGCAAGCCCGTTATGGTGAACCCCTACGCGTTCAGGAACAGGCGTCGCGACAATTTCCTTGTCGATATCGCGGGCATCACGGTGAATTTCATCGTGGCCTTCGCCGTGGCGGGCATCATGTGCGCGTTCGTGAATTTCGTCATAGGCGGCGACGGCTTCGGCATGACGTATGAAACGGCAGGGACCTGGATAAGCATATTCCAGAACATAGTCTGGATGAACCTGGTGCTGATGATATTCAACCTGCTGCCCGTGCCGCCGCTGGACGGGTTCGGCATAGTGACGGAGATTTTCGACCTGCGCGGCAAGCCGGCCTACGACATGATATACAACGCGGGCTTCCCGATACTGATAGCGCTGATACTGTTCGACGTGCCGTCCAAGGTGATAGCCCCCGCCATATCAGCGATATACAGCTTCATGATAAACAGCCTGCCCTGGCCAATATAAGCATTGCGGACGGCGAATTGTATGCCGCGCGTGGCGGCAAGACAGGAGGTTCGGCAGATGAAAACGGTGTTGGTTGTTATTGATATGCAGAACGATTTCATCACGGGGGCGCTCGGCTCCCCCGCCGCGCAAGCGATAGTCCCCGCTGTGGCGAAAAAAATAGGGCAGTACAAGGAACGGGGCTGCGAGGTGGTTTTCACGCGCGACACGCACGGGGAGGATTATCTGGACACGCAGGAGGGGCGTAGGCTGCCCGTCGCGCATTGCAGTAAGGGCACGGCAGGGTGGCAGATAGCGGACGCGCTGGACACGGACGGCTGCAAGCTCATAGACAAGCCGGCCTTCGGGAGCATAGAGCTGGCGCGATATCTGAAAGAGCGCGGCTTCGGGAGGGTAGAGCTATGCGGCCTGGTCAGCTCCATCTGCGTAGTGTCAAACGCGCTGATCATCAAGGCGCATATGCCTGAATGTGAGATAACCCTGGACGCCGCATGCACGGCGGGAGTAACAGACGAGGACTACAAGGCAAGCCTGACAGTAATGAAATCCTGCCAGGTGGAGGTGTCGGGCGAAGCGTGAATTGGCACGCGTACACCAGAAAAACAGGGCAAAAATGCCTGATTTCTGCCAGCCGTAGTTGGCTGGTTTTAGTTTACCCGTAACAAAACCTGCTAGAATGTTGTTGAAACAACGTAACCGCTTGACAATCCGTGAATTTGTCATATGCTAAACGTAGCAAAAACATTTTAGCGCGGTCTTGCCCCCGCCGCGGCCTGCGGCGGGGGCGGAAAACGGAGGAAGGTGGACGCCATGCTACGCACTCACAGCCATATCAACTCGCTCATACGGAGGGCGGCGGCACTGTTGCTCGCCCTTTCGCTCATTATCGCGCTCCCCGCGCTTCCCGCCCCTGCTGGCGGCGGCGCGGAGGCCTACGCCAAGGGCAGCCTCGCGGCGGGCGACACGGTCAAAAACGTCCTCGTCTACGTCAGGGACAGGGACGGGAACGACGTGCTGCTCTCGCGGCTGAACGTCGCGGACATGGTGGAATACCTGAACGACCATATGGACGAGATAGGCAGGGTCCACAACTACTCCATACTTGACAGGTACGTGGCGAGCGTCCACCAGGAGGCGCAGGGCTTCACCGTGCCGCAGCTGCTGGGCTACGCCGCGTCGAAATCGCCCGTCGAAAGCGCGGCCTCCTGGGGACTGGGCTTCTCAGGCAGCGACTCAGTATCGTTCTGGGAGATAGACGGATCGGGGTTCGACGCCCTGGACACCTACACATACGACAAGCTGTACAGCGTGAAAAGGTACAACTTCTCCGCGATGTTCGCTAACTTCACGCCGGGCTCGCTGAGCAACCACTCGTACACCGACAAGGACGCGGTCTGGGCTTCGCGCCAAGAGGAGCAGGCGGTGCTGTCCGTCACGGCGTTCTCCGAGAGGTATTTCCTGATGGAGCAGCGGCAGGACCCGCCCGAAAACCACAACGCCGAAAACTACTTCGACGACAGGAACATGCTGGACACGGCCAAGACCATGCGGCTAATGCTCCCCCTGACGGAGGCGGAGTTCTTGGCGGACGCCACCACCGCCAGCGACAGCCGCTACGGTATCACCTATATCCGCTTCGCAACGTCCTCCGCCCCGCAGATCGCGTCGGCGGGCGTGGTGGCGAAGCCGACATGGGAGGTCATAGACGGCGACGAGGACGAGAGCGGCGACTACGACGCGGGCTACGCCTACTTCACGTTCTCGTGCGACACGGAGGGCGCAACCATGCTATACAACGACACTTCTGTCGGCAGCTATATGCCCACGGCGCTCTACGAGGGGCGGCAGCTCAAAGTGAGGAAGAACGGCTCAGCAGCCACCGTAAAGGTCCGCGCGGTCAAGGAGGGCTGGACCGATATGGGCGTCATCAGCGCTTCGAGCGCGGGCGGTGGCGACGGCGAATACCGCGAGTACGTGTCGCCAGGCGCCAGCGTATGGGACGGTGCATCCTACGACACATCATGGTACGACGGGCACGAGGATAGCGCGGAATACCAGATAGGCACGGCGGCGCAGCTCGCGGGGCTGGCGGCGCTGACGAACCGCAGCAACGACCCCGTGAACTTCGCTGGCAAAACGATAAGGCTCACTCGCGACATCCACCTTGACGGAAGGCCGTGGACGCCGATTGCCGACGACCGCGGGGTAAAGCAAAGCAATGCGGGGAGCGGGCTCAACACGGCGTACCTGAACTACTTCAGCGGCACATTCGACGGCGGGGGCCATACCATATCGGGCATAAGCTTCCGCGACAGGCGATACGACGGCGAGGCGATGGGGCTGTTCGGCTATCCGAATGAAGGCTCGCTTATAGAAAACCTGACGCTAAGCGGCCGGTACGTCGCCCATCCAGGCGTGTCGTATCTGGGAAGCGCGGCGGGCAGGCAGCTGGGAGGAAGGGTAGAGAATGTAACGAATCTGATGAACCTGACTGCGGACGACCCTGCTGGTGCCGGCGGGGTAGGCAACACCTGCTATATAGGCGGCATAGCGGGGTCGGCCGCCGGCAAGGTCACAGGATGCGCGAACAGGGGCACCATGACCAGCCGCAATTCGTACAGAAACGCATCATTGCCGAATAACCCGGGGGCAGGCGGCATAGTGGGTACATCCGGCACTTCTGCGGTCGTAGTTGCCAACTGCACAAACTATGGCACGGTGCGCGGCGACGGCAACCTTGGCGGCATCTGCAATGTTGGTTCTCCCACAGAGAGCGAGAACCGAGGGTACATACTGGCAGAGAACTTCAACGGAGGCAAAAGCCCCGCCATCGGCGGAATAGCGGCAAGCGGAAACCCAAATGGCTGCACCAATTACAGCGATATCAGTGCCACTGGCATGGTCTTCGATGTTGCGGGGATATCCGCAAACGGCATCCCTGTGGAATGCAGCAATTACGGGAGAATTGAGGCGGGCGGCACGGCGGCTGGCATCAGCGCAGGCAGCGCCACGGGCTGCCGCAACTTCGGTAGCGTAACCGCAGGCGGCGCGGCGGCGGGTGTCAGCGCGGGCGGCGCCGCCACGGGCTGCGTGAACGCGGGCGCGGTCAGCGGCAAAACGGCGTCGGGCATCGCGGCGGGCGGCAATATCTCCTCCTGCGCGAACTACGGCAAAATAACAGGCGTGGACGCGGCGGGCGGCATATCCGCGGGCGCGGGCAGCATCAGCAGCACATACAATGTAGGAACAGTAACGGCGACGGGCGGCGGCGCGGCGAAGTCGGGCGGGCTCGTCGCGGACGTTGGCGGCGGCTCGGTCGAGAAAAGCTACGACATGACGGGGCAGAGCCTGTTCGGGGCGGCTGGGACGGCCGCCAGATTCGCTAACGTGTACCATCGGTCGGGTAGCGCACAGAATGTAACGGCGGCGGGCATTGCCGCAAAGACGCCCGCACAGATGAAGCTGCCTGATGTAGTGAAACTAGAACTTGGCGCGTACAGCGATGGGCAGGGCGCTTCGTCGGCGGGCAAGTTCATACAGCGCGAGGGCGCTTACCCCGCGCTCCACTGGCAGCCGCTGGACGCGACAGTATCCGTCTCGCCGCAGGGCGCGGCGTTCGGGCTGCTCGGGCAGGACGGCACGGAGCGCAAACCCTCCGCTTTGGCGGGCGCGGGCGCGGCCACATACAGCCTGCTGCTCGGCGAGCTTTGCACCTACACCGCGCAGGCGGCGGGCTACGTCGCGGAGTCTGGCACCCTCCTGGCGGACGGCTCGCCGACCCTCTCCGTGTCGCTCATAGGGGACATGGCGACGGACACGAAGCCGAACCCCGTGGTGCTGACAGGCGCGTCGGACAGAAAGACCTCGCAGTCCGTCTCGTGGCGCGGCGCGGGCGCGGC
>JAIRPC010000022.1 GCA_031257215.1 Eubacteriales Family XIII. Incertae Sedis bacterium | reverse complement strand
GGCAGCTGCGGGAACGCTGTTCAACTGTTTCCATATTAATAATTTTTCTGTTCAAGGAGGTATAACACTATGGCAATCACAGGAGTATTGAGGGCTGCAATGATGCAGCTGCGGGTCTTGGATCTGGAAACGTCGGTCGACTTTTACACACAGGTCGTCGGGCTGTTCGAAGTGGGCAGGACATCGGACGGCAGAGTCTTGCTGAAAGGATACGACGAATTTGACCATCATTCGTTCGTGCTTCGCCAGGCGGAAACCGCGGGCATGGATTTCATCGGCTTCAAGGTGGCGTCCGATGATTATCTGAAATATCTCGCGGACGCCACGAAGAAATTCGGGCTTCCCGTCGAGGAGATTCCCGCGAACTCGGATCAGCCGGGCTTTGGGCGCCGCATTTCCACGAAGGTCCCGACGGGGCACCGCGTTGATTTCTTCGCGGATGTCGAGCAGTCCGACCCGAAGCCGGGGATCGAGAACCCCGAGATCTGGACGGTCGAGCCGCGCGGGATCGGCGCAGCCACGTTCGACCACGCGCTGCTGTTCGGCCCCGGCGCGAACGAAACGGTTCGCTATTTCATGGAGGTATGCGGGATGGCCGCGGTCGAGAAGGGGCTTCTGCCTGACGGCAACACGCTCGTCACATGGCTGACCTGCGCGAACAGGACGCACGACGTTGCGGTTCTCGAATTCGACCAGCCGGGCAAGCTGCACCATGTCGCGTACAAGCTCGACAACTGGAATGACATAGGCCACGCCGCCGACATCATGACGATGAACGAGGTAACGATAGACGCGGGCCCGATGCGCCACGGCGTGACGAGAGGGCAGACGATCTACTTCTTCGACCCCTCTGGCAACAGGCTGGAAACCTACGCAAGCGGCTATTCGCACTATCCCGATATGCCCGTCCGCGTATGGGACTTCGACCACATCGGCAAGGGCATCTTCTACTACACAAGGCAGCTGAACGACAACTTCCTGAAAGTCGTGTCGTAGATATCTCCACCGGCGCTTGGCGGCGAGGCCGGCAGACGCACCGCTCCGCCATTGCGTGGCACGACATTTACGCAATGGCGGGTTAATGTAACAGTAACAAATCATATCGGAAAGCTGAAAGGGGTGAATAACTATTATGGCTGTTCAGAAAAGACCAGAAATAGCAAAATCTATTAAGACAGGAAAATTTAACACCAACTATCACGACGTTGGCAAATGCAAGCCGAAGGATGTGCCGCTCGTCATGCTTCACGGCTCGGGGCCAGGGGTCAGCGCGTACGCGAACTGGAACAAGAGCTTCCCCATCCTCGGCAAGAGCCGCAGGATCATCGCACCTGACATGGTGGGCTTCGGCTACACGGACAGGCCCGAGGGAATCAAATACGGAATGGACGCCTGGGTGAAGCAGACGGCGGATCTGCTCGACGCGCTCAAGCTGAAACAGGTTGACCTCGTGGGCAACAGCTTCGGCGGGGCGCTGGCGCTCGCTATGGCGGTGCGCTACCCGAACCGCGTCCGCAAGATCGTGCTGATGGGCGCGATGGGCGTGGACTTCCCGCTCACCTACGGGCTTGACCGCGTTTGGGGCTACGAGCCGTCGGTCGCTAACATGAAAGAGCTACTCGACATTTTCGCGTACAACCACAGCTTCATCAACGACGCCCTCGCGAAGTCGCGCTACGAAACGAGCATACAGCCGGGGTTCCAGGAGAGCTTCCATTCAATGTTTCCCGCCCCGCGCCAGGACAGCGTAGCGGCGATGGCTGGCTGCCAGGTCTACCTGAAAACGGTCAAGCACCCCGCGCTCATCATTCACGGCCGCGACGACAGGGTTATTCCTCTCCAAACGTCCCTCGACCTGATACAGCTTCTCGAAAACGCGGAGCTTCACGTATTCGGCAAATGCGGGCATTGGACGCAGATAGAGCGCACGGAGGATTTCTGCCAGCAGGTCGAACAGTTCCTCTCGAAGTAAGCGCGGGCTAGGGCCAGGGCGCACAATGGTGCGCGGCAACACAGCAGTCGTAGGGGCGGCACAGCGCCGCCCAAGACAAAGGCATATATAAAGGCATATACAATGGAAAAGAAAATGATTGAGGAGTGCGCGGCGCGCCTCTATGAGTCGCTTGCGAGCCGCGTGTCGATAAGCCCCCTGTCGGACGTGATAAGCCCGCTCGATATCGACGATGCGTACGCCATCCAGATGGAGAACGTGAAGCGTTGCCTTGCGGAGGGCGAAAAAATTTCGGGCAAGAAAATCGGGCTGACATCAAAACCCATGCAGGAGATGTTGGGCGTGGGCGAACCAGACTACGGACACCTGTATGAATCAATGGATCTGACGGGCAAGCCCGTACCCGCAGACTCCCTGCTGCAGCCGAAGGTCGAGGGCGAGATCGCTTTCGTTTTGAAAAGCGAGGTGAAGGGCCCCGACGCGACGGTGGCGGACGTGCTTGCCGCTACGGACTATGTGGCGGCGGCGCTTGAAATCGTGGACAGCCGTATCAGGGACTGGAAGCTGACGCTGTTCGACACGGTGTCGGACAACGCATCCTCCGGTTCGTACGTCCTAGGCGCGAAGAAAGTGCCCGTGGACGAGGTGGATCTCGTGGCGGAGCAGATGACGTTCTGCAAGAACGGCGAAGCGGTGAACTCAGGCTCGGGCGCGGCGGTTCTCGGCAACCCCGCGTACTGCGTGGCGTGGCTCGCGAACAAGCTCTGGAACTACGGCGTGACATTGGGCAAGGGCGAGGTGGTTCTATCAGGAGCGCTCTCAGCCGCAGTGAACGCGGCGGCGGGCGATACGTTCAAAGCGGAGTTCGGAACGCTAGGCGCAGTAGAAACAAAGTTCGTGTGAGGTAAATAAATGGACAAAATAAAAGTAGGCGTCCTCGGTCCTGGCAATATCGGCAGCGACCTCATGTACAAGATACTTCGCAGCAAGTACCTTGACATGAAGGTCATGGCGGGTATCGTCGAGTCGGAGGGCATCAGGCGCGCGGACGGCATGGGCATCGCCACCACTACCGACGGCATTGACGGGCTGCTCGCGCATGAGGACGTGCAGATCGTGTTCGACGCGACGAGCGCGGCGGCGCACCTTGGAGCCGCACCGAAGATCGCGGAAGCTGGGCGCTATGCCATAGACCTGACGCCCGCCGCGGTCGGGCCGTACCTGGTTCCGAGCGTCAACATAGACAGGATAGGCTCGGAGAAAAATGTGAACATGGTCACCTGCGGAGGACAGGCGACGATACCCATCGTCCACGCCATACAGTCCGTATGCGGCGGCGCGGAGTACGCGGAGATAGTTGCGTGCATCTCGTCGTACAGCGCGGGGCCGGGCACGCGCGCCAACATAGACGAGTTTACCGAAACCACGTCGAAGGCCATCGTGGAGGTGGGCGGCGCGGAGCGCGGCAAGGCGATCATCATTCTCAACCCCGCCGACCCGCCGCTGCTCATGACGAACACGATATACGTGAAAGTGAAAGACCCGAGCGCGGGCATAGGCGCGATAACCAAATCCGTCGAGGGCATGGTGGCGCGGCTGCAGGAATACGTGCCGGGCTACACCCTGCGCGTACCGCCACTGCTCGATGGGGACAAGGTGACGGTCAGCGTACAGGTCAAGGGCGCGGGCGATTTCCTGCCCGTCTACTCAGGCAACCTCGACATCATCAACTCGGCGGCGATAGCGACGGCCGAAGTGATAGCGGAGCGGATTTTGAACGAAGGAGGTGCGGAGTGATGGCTGAAAATTTGAACACGGCGCAGGGCGCTAATGCGGCGCGCGTCAAGGTAGTGGACACCACGCTGCGCGACGGAAGCCACGCGGTATCGCACAGCTATACGGAGGAACAGGTCAGGGCGGTAGCGGCAGGGCTGGACGCGGCGGGTCTGGAGCTCATAGAGATCTCGCACGGGGACGGCATCACAGGCTCGACCTACAACTACGGCTTTTCGGGAACGGACGAGCGGAAGCTAATCGCGGCGGCATCCGAAGTGGTCAAAAATTCCAAGCTCGCAATCCTGCTGCTACCGGGGATCGGGACGATAGAGGATCTAAAAGAGTTCAAGAAACTCGGGGCGCAGGCGGTGCGCGTCGCGACCCATGTGACGGAAGCGGACATCAGCGCACAGCATATCGCTGCGGCGAAGGACATGGACATGCTGGCGGTCGGCTTCCTCATGATGACGCA
>JAIRPC010000005.1 GCA_031257215.1 Eubacteriales Family XIII. Incertae Sedis bacterium | reverse complement strand
TATGATAAAATAGGAGCATGATTCAATTATCAGATGTAAATCATGTTCATTGCGTCGGTATCGGCGGCATCGGGCTTTCCGCTGTTGCCGAGATTCTATTGAGTGAGGGTTACCGTGTGTCCGGTTCGGATATGAACGAGGGCGATATGACAGACCGCCTTATTGACCGCGGCGCTACGGTGTACCTTGGGCATAGGGCGCGGAATGTCGGCGACGCTGATATCGTCGTCTACTCGTCCGCGATACCGCAGTCCAACCCCGAGCTTGCCTACGCGCGGGAAGCGGGCATACCGACCGCAACGCGCGCGCAGATGCTCGGCTTCCTCATGTCGCGCAAGGAGTGCAGCGTGGCTGTGGCGGGCGCGCACGGCAAGACCACGGCGACCGCCATGGTTTCTCTCGTGCTTCGGCGCGCGGGCAAGGATCCGACCATACTCGTCGGCGGCAACCTCTCCGAGATATCGGGCAACGTCGCTGTCGGCTCCGGCGACTATTTCGTCACGGAGGCGTGCGAGTACATGGACAGCTTTCTGAGCCTTGCGCCAAAATACGCCATCATACTGAATATCGATTCCGACCACCTCGATTATTTCAAGGACATAGACCATATCGTGAGCTCGTTCGAGCAGTTCGCGAACCAGGTGAGGGACGACGGCGCGGTGATAGCGTTCGACGCGAACCCGTTCGTGAGCAGCATTATCGACAGGACGGATCGGCGCGTCATCACCTTCGGCTACAACAGGAGGTGCGATTACAGCGCGGGCGATATCAAGTTCGGCGGCGACGGGATGCCTGAGTTCACCGTCAGGAAGGGCGGCGAACACCTCTGCCATATCAGGCTTGCCATACCGGGCGAGCACAATATATCGAACGCGCTTGCGGCTTTCGCCTGCTGCGTCGAGATGGGAATAGATCCGCAGGAGATAGCGCAGACTCTGGAACAGTTCAAGGGGACGCAGCGCAGGTTCGACATGAGGGGCGAAACGTTCGGCGGCGTAATGGTCATAGACGACTACGCGCACCACCCCGCCGAGATCACCGCCACGATTCGGGCGGCGCGCAATATCCCGCACAAATCGCTCTGGGTGCTGTTCCAGCCGCACACGTACACGCGGACGCTGGCCCTGCACGACGATTTCGCCGAGGCGCTCGGGCTTGCGGACAAGGTGGTCATAGCGGAGATTTACGCGGCTCGCGAAAAGAACATACACCAGATAAGCGCGAAGTCGATAGCGGCGAAGATGAAAGAGGACGACCCTGGCAGGGACGCGTGGTTCTTCAACAGCTTCGACGAGATTTCGAGCTTCGTGCTGAACAACGCCGCGGAGGGCGACCTCATCATAACGATGGGCGCGGGCGACATATTCAAGGTTGGAGACCTGATCCTGGAAACGGACAGGAACGCTCACCTGAAATAGGCGGCGGCAAATCGGCGGCCAGGCCGCAACATGAGCCTGCGGCGATGGAGCGAATTAAGCGAATTAGATGCCAGCAATGATGGAGCCTGTGGCGATGGAGCAAACTAAATGCCAACAATAGTTTGGAGGAGAAAATGGCTGAATTTGAGCAGTATTACGACGAAAAAAGAGAAACTAACAAGCGGATAAACCTGGATCTCGCCGATGCGGGAGTGCGCTTTGAGGACATTTGCATGGCGTTCATTGACGCTGACGTGACCATTGGCGAGGGCACCTATGTCGGGGCGGGCGTGGAGATACGCGCGGGCTCGGTCATAGGCAGGGACTGCACGATCGAAAAGGCCAGCACGATTATTTCGTCCAACGTGGGCGACGGCAGCCTGATCGGCCAAAATTCCCACATCGAAAGAGCAGAAATAGACAATAATGTGAAAATTATTCAATCAACAGTTGCGGACAGCAGGATAGGCGAGGGGACGGCCGTGGGCCCGTTCGCAAATATCCGCCCTGGCTCGGATATAGGCGAGGGCTGCCGCATAGGCAATTTCGTCGAGATAAAGAACTCTGTCATAGGGAACGGCACGAAGGTTTCGCACCTGACATACGTGGGCGACTCGGATGTGGGCGGGGGCGTGAACCTCGGCTGCGGCGTCGTGTTCGTGAACTACGACGGCAAGGAGAAGCACAGGACAAGGGTGGGCGACGGCGCCTTTATCGGCTGCAACGTGAACCTCATAGCGCCTGTTAGCGTCGAGGATGGCGCGTATATAGCCGCAGGAACGACCGTGACCCGCGATGTTCCAGCGGGCAGCCTCAGGGTCGGACGGCCTGATGAAAAAAATATTGAAGGATGGGTGGAACGCCGAGGATTGTTAAAGGAGAAATCAGAATGAGCGAGGGTACGTACTGCGATTTTAAAATCTTTGCGGGCAATTCAAACAAGAAGCTCGCGGAGGACATAGCGAATTATATGGGGAAGCCGCTGGGCAAATCCACCGTGGAGAAGTTCAGCGACGGGGAGATATCCGTCAGCCTGTGGGAGCCGGTGCGCGGCATTGACATCTTCATCATCCAGTCCACGTGCGACCCCGTCAACGACAACCTCATGGAGCTGCTCATCATGATCGACGCGGCGCGGCGCGCTTCGGCGGGGCGTATCAACGCGGTCATCCCGTACTACGGCTACGCCAGGCAGGACAGGAAAGCGAAGGCCCGCGATCCGATAACGGCGAAGCTCGTTGCGAACCTGATAGTGGAGGCGGGCGCGGACAGGGTGGTCACCATGGATCTCCACGCGCCGCAGATACAGGGCTATTTCGACATCCCCGTTGACCACCTTCTGGGCATGCCGATACTCGTGAAGCATTTCAAGAGCCTGGGTATCGAGGATCCCGTCATAGTGTCGCCCGACCACGGCAGCGTCACGAGGGCTCGCAATATGGCGACGCCGCTCAATGCGCCTATCGCCATCATAGACAAGAGGCGGCCCAAGGCCAATGTCAGCGAGATCATGAACATCATAGGCGATATCGAGGGCAAGAACTGTATCCTGACGGACGACATGATAGACACAGCGGGTACTATGGCGAACGCCGCCAACGCGCTGGTGGAGATGGGAGCCAAGGATGTCTACGCCTGCTGCACGCACGGGGTTCTGTCAGGCCCATCCATAGAGAGGATAGACAGTAGCGCCATCAAGGAGATGATATTGCTCGACACAGTGACCCTGCCAAAGGAGAAGCAGATCGATAAGATCAAGACGCTCTCGGTAGCGCCGCTCTTCGCGGAGGCCATGACGAATATCCACACGAACGCCTCGGTCAGCAAGCTGTTCCAGGTGTTG
>JAIRPC010000155.1 GCA_031257215.1 Eubacteriales Family XIII. Incertae Sedis bacterium | reverse complement strand
CTTTGACCGAAACCATATTCGGTATCTCGTCCGCGGGGAATACTGCGTCAAACGCTTCCTCTATCTCGAACACCAACTGGATATGGGACACCGAGTCCCAGCCCTTGATGTCGTCCCTGACCGTCTCCATGTTCACGGCGATCGTGTCGTCGTCGAAAAATTCCCTGAATACGCTCTGCAGTTTTGACAATATTTCTTCTCTGTCCATTATTTTCTCCAAAATTCATTGCTAAAACATCTGATATATTCCCCTCGCCATACTCTGGCGCGGCGGCTTTGTCGCGGGCCGATACGCGTCACCCCTCGGCAATATATGTACGCTTCGGCGCGTATTCGCCTATATTCAAAACCCATCTCCCCGCAGCACCCTCGGTGAAGCCCATATTCGCCAACAGGCCTTTCACGGGCGCGTTCTTTTCGGTGGGCGCGTACTCCGCCTCTATAACGCTGTACCCTTGCTCGGCGGCAGCCTGCGCCATCCTGTTGAATACAAACTCCTCAACGCCCCTCTTGACAGCCCTGCAGCTCATCAGCCAAGTATCGAGGAACAGCCCGCCCTTTTCCGTTTCCTTCATTATCACCGCGCCTATGATGCCGTAGTCGCCGTAGGCGTCTGTGAGGGACACCGCCATTGTGATGGATGAGGCATCTGCGGCAGCCTTTTCGATATCGCTTTCCGCATACCTGACTGTACGGAGGTTGAACTGGTTTGTGCGCTGGGTGAGCTGCGCCACGCGCGGTATGGAGTAACTGTCGAAAGGGCTTATTTTGCATACCATGCCTAGGCTCTGCAAATATTCTTCGAGGCTGCCCGCGCTGTCCTTCGCCGCTTCGCGTTCGCCCGCCGCGCGGTACATCTCGGTCCTCATGGCATCCTCATCGGACAGGGCCACTGTCTCAAACAGGTTCTCAGCCTGCAAAAAAGCGAGGAACCCCGACGCGTCTGCGGGCAGCTCCGGCACTTCTACATCTGGAAGCTGGCTCCTGACCGCCCCGCGCTCCACCGGGTTGTCGTCGATGAACACCATGCTGTCATAGCCTATGTTCAGGGCTTCCTTTATCTCGCGGAGGTTCTGGGACTTGTCCTGCCAGTTCGCCTTGAACACGGCTATATCATCCAGCGACAGCTTCATGCCGGGATGCGACAGGAAAGGCTCCTTCGCGATCTTCTCGTCGTTCTTGCTGCACACGCAGACGGCGATGCCCCTGCGCGACAGTTCCTTTATCCACGCCTGCAGATCGGAATACGCCCTGCCCATCCCCATCTCTCCGACCTCTATGCTTTCCATGCCGATGTCCCCGACAACGCCGCCCCAGAGCGTGCCGTCAAGGTCGGTGACAAGGCATTTCCTGACACGGCCGCGCAGGGCGGCTATGTACGACATCACCCTGTCCATTGCCGCGAAAAGGAATTGCTGGGAAAACGCGCTGGACGAGAGGTAGTACATGCGCCCGTCGCCCGCATCCGCCGTGCCGTAGCGCGACGCAAGCGCGGCGATATCGGCTAGGCCGATCCCCGGCGTGGCGGCCGCGCCCTCGGCGATCCTGTTGTTGACAGCACGCGTGACCGAGAGCAGGGAGAGTGGGTATGACGCCGCATAGCTGCCATATATCCCGTCGTCTATTTCCGCAAGGCTGCATATGACAACATGCGCACCCGACTGCCTCGAAACGCGGCCGGCCGCATCGAGCAGGCGGTTTGCCTCGGCCTCCGTAAAACTGCCCCTCGCGTCAGGCGCCAAGCTATAGTACCTGCCGCGCACGTTTTCCGCGACGGGCAGGATGACCGCGATATCTGGTTCAAACGCATACAGGCCAGAGGCGGTGTCCCGCGTTTCCTCTTCAATCCTGTCAAACGGGGCTTCATATATATCCGCGTCGAGCCTGTATTCGTATGCCGCAGCGCGAAGTGCCTGGGCGGGGTACTGTGCTGCCTGGGTGGACAGGAGCGCGATTTTCACCTTCGGGAACGCGCCGTAATCCTTTTTTAGATTTTTTCTCAGCTCTCGGTAGTCCTTCACTGTGCCCGCACCTCAAACATTTATTATCTCCGCGAAATCCATCCCGCCGAAGTTCATGCAGACGCCGCCCCATGAAAGCCCGACGCCAAATCCCGCCATCATTATTTCCTTGCCGCCGGAGCCGCCCAAGGACAGTTCGGATGACAGGTCGGCAAGCAGGAATGGAATGGTAGAACCATTTGTGTTACCATATTTGTTAATATTTATCATCACCTTGTCCATAGGCACGCCTGCCCTTTTCGCTATATACTTCAGCATATACGCGTTGGCCTGATGGAACAGGTAGAGGTCTACTGCATCCTTGGATATGCCGTGGCACTCGGCCAACTCGCCGATCAGCAGAGGCACCTGCTTCACCGCGAACGTGAACACGCCCATGCCATCCATATACATATCATCCTCGCTGCGCCTGCTGCCCGAGCCGTCGTCTGTGGGCACGCATGTGCCGCTGTCCGATGGCATTCGCGAAGCGCCGGCAGGGATGATGAGGTTCCCGTAGCCGGAGCCGTCGCTTTTCATGAGGAACGATGTGGGGCGGCTTTCGCTCGAACGCTCAAATGCGGTGGCGCTGCCGCCGTCGCTGATGATGAACGTTAGGCCCTTGTCCTCTGGCGACACGTATTCGCGGAGCGTATCGCCAATGAGAAGCAACGCTTTGTCGCATGAGCCTGCGGCTATGAGGTTTGCCGCCAGAAAATAACCGTTGACAAAGGCCGAACAGCCCAGGTTGATGTCGAACGTCACGCAGCCCTCGGGCAGCCCAAGACGATCCGCGAGGATACAGGATGTCGCGGGCATGCGGTAGTCGGGTGTCTGTGTTATGAAAATCAGTGCGCCTATTTCGCCGCGCTCCCAGCCGAGCCCATCAATAAGACGGTCTGCCGCCTTGTAGCATATGTCGGAGGCCGTCATGTCATCAGGCGCCCTAAACAGCGTTTCAACGCCGATGGGCGATGTCGTTTTCCTGATGGTTTCCTCGTCGAAATACGGCCTTCCAATATCGAATATGTTATGCCCCTCTCCAGGCAGAGCGCAGCAGACTCCTGCCAATGATATTTTGTCCGTCGTCAATCTCGCCATTTGCCGCTCCTCACATTGCGAAATGCCCGCCGCCTGGCATGAACATATTACCTGTGACCCGCCTGGATATGTCGGGGGCGCTCAGACTATGGAGCGATATTATTGCTCCGAAAATCATATGCTTGGTCATTTGGATATCAAGCCTATCAGATCGCCGACGGTCTTTGCCTCGATAAAATCGTCAACCGAAACCTCGACGCCAAATGTTTCTTCTATCATTATGAGTATCGCGAACCCCTTCAGCGAGTCCCATTCAAACTCGTCAACCTTGAACATGGTGTCCGTGTTTAATTCGGACTGTTCCGTTTCAAGTATTTCCGCCAGCTCCGCAATCAGTTTTTCCTTCATCCACAAACTCCTTATCGCTATCCGATACGCCTTGCGGGGTATCCGAGCATCCTCGTATTTTCGTCCACGTTCTTTAGCACAACGCTCCCCGCGCCGATAAAAGCGCCTTTGCCTACGCTTATTTCGGGTATGACCGCAACGCTGGTCGCAACATATACGTCATCAGCCAGGCGCACTCCGCCAGTGATGTCGCAATGGCTCATCACGGAAACGCAGTCCCCGAGGACAGCGTCATGCCCTATGGACGACAGGCAGTTCACGCAGCAATGCCCACCTATATGGGCGTCTGCGCTTACGAACGCGTTTGCCTGAATAACCGTGCCAGCTTCTATTATAGCATGTGGGGAGACGACAGCGGTCGGGTGTATGATGGTTTCCCATATTGTCAGGTCGCCGAGCTTCTCCGCCATGGCGCGCTTCGCCTTTGGATCGGCAATGGCAATCACTGCGTGTGCCGCTTCTGCGGGGCGCATATCCGTGGCGCCGGTGTCTGCGCCGGGCTTGTCCGCATATGGCCTACCCGCAGTCGGCAGACCGCCAGACGTACAGGATATGCGCAGCCAGTCCAGGCCTCCTTTGACCTCTATCCCGTTGATGAGCGTGCCCCATTTCGACTCGTCCTCATCTATGAAGCCCACGATACGGTACGGCTGTTCCGCACCGGCGGCCGCCATGTTGATGGCGCAGACCGTGTCGGCAACCTCGCGCCCAAAGCCGCCTGCGCCTATTATGTATATGTTTTTCATTTTTTACTCCATTCCGCTGTTTCGCAGCGGCACAAACTATCGCTCAATCCAAAAACACAAGTGCATACGTTCCGCGCCCCTGCCGCCTACCTCGCCAGATGCCCGCCGTCTGGCGTGAACACGTTGCCTGAAATCCATCTGGATTTGTCGGAAACCAGGAATTCAATCAGCCCCGCCACGTCGTTCGGCTTGCCGATTCCCAGGGGGTAGCCACCGAGCAGGCTCTCCTTCTGCTCCGCTGAAAGCTGCGACAGAAAGCCTTTCACCGACTGCGTTTCCACGATGCCCGGCGCGACACAGTTGACCCTGATGCCCTTGTCGGACAATTCGGGCGACACCGCCACGGTGAAGCCCTCCAGCGCCGCCTTGGACGCGGCATATACGCTGCGGCCACGAGCGCCCTCGTGTGCCGAAAGCGAGGACACCAGCACGAATGACGCGCTTTCCGCATACATGCCCTTCCTCGCGAAGGCCGCTGCCAGCAGGATGGCGGCGAACGAGTTCAGCCCGAACACGCGTTCCAGCAGCTCGGGCTTTGTGAGGTGCAGGGGCATAACGTCCTGTGCGCCCGCGCAATGCACCAGCCCTGACACCGCGCCCGCCGCCCTGTTGACCTCGGCGGCGTATTCCTTGATGCGGCCTATGTCGGAGAGATCCCACGGCACACAGACGGCATTGCTGTCGCCGCCATACAGCCCGCCGAGCGCGCCGCCGTCGCGCGACGTAGCCACGACCCTGTACCCCTCCGAGAGCAGCAGCTCCGCCACGGCAGCGCCGATACCGCTCGATGCGCCTGTTACAAGGATTGTCCTGTCGCTGTTTTTTCTATTCGTATTATCCATTGTTCTTGTCCGTTGTTATTGTTGTTCTGTTGTTGCGAAAATAACTCATGCGGCCATCCGGCAGATGCCGCGCATCACCATTCCTTGCGTATCGCCTCGCGCAGCTCATCGGTGTTCAGTACCCGCGGCTGCCCCTTGCCGCCATTCTTCGCGCCCGCGCCGTATGCCGCGAGGTACGCCAGCGACACGAACACCGCGCCGCCTATGATGTTGCCCAGCGTCACGGGGACCAGGTTGCCGCCCAGGAACGAGCCCCATGACAGACCGTCTATCTGCTCCTGAGCCACGCCGAGGCTCGCAGCCGCGCTGACCCAGTCGGGGTTCGCCTTCGCCATTATGCCTGCGGGTATGTAATACATATTCGCTATGCTGTGCTCAAAACCCGACAGCACGAACACCATGACGGGGAAGAATATCGCGGCGATTTTCCCCTGCACAGTCAGCGCTGCGAACGCCATCCAGACGGCAAGGCAGACCAGCCAGTTGCACATGATGCCGAGGATGAGCGCGGACGGGAAGCCCAGCGCGGTTTTCCCCGCGGCTATCTTGATGGTCATAGCGCCGAGCAGCTCCGCGCCGCCGTGCAGCTGCCCGCTCTCCACCACGAACCACGCGATGAGAACCGAGCCGATAAAATTCCCGAGGTAGACGATGCCCCAGTTGCGCAGCATCGCCCTCAGGCTGACGCGCTTCGCCGCCACTGCACCCGCGATGAGGACGTTGCCCGTGAAAAGCTCCGCGCCCGCTATCACGACGAGTATCAGTCCTACGGGGAATATCGCGCCCGCCAGCGCCTTGCCGAGGCCGAAGGTCTGCGGGTCCGCGAGAAGCGCGTGCGCCGCCATGCTGGAGCTCTCCGCGCCGAACGCGACGAACGCCCCCGCCAATACCGCGAGGACGAGCAGCTTCCGAAAGCCGCCCGCCGCCTTCCCCTCGCAAACGCCCATGCTCACTTCAAAAATTTCGTCTGGTTTGATTATTCTATCCATATTCTGTCCATCCTAAAACCGGGAAATGCCTATCGATCAGCTTCTATTATATAACATGGATGCATCCCTTGCTATCAGCGCTGCGCCGAGCGCGCCGCATATCTGCGGATCGCTCGGAACGGCTACCGTGATGCCCGCGCCGCCGCGCTCCGACAGCTTTTCGCCGAACGCTTTCACCACGCCCGCGTTTTTCGCGACGCCGCCCGTCATGACATACGGCGGCTCCGCGCCGAGCCGCGCCGCCATCCCCGCCACGCGCCCTGCTATCGCGAGGTTGACGCCCCAGACGATATCCCCCGTGTCCTTGCCGCCTGCTATCAGCGAGATGACCTCCGACTCCGCGAACACGGCGCACATGCTCGAAATGTCCACGCGCTCCTTCGGGTGCAGACCGGATTCCGCCAGCTCGTCAAGGCCCATGCCCAGCGTATCTGCCATCAGCTCCAAAAACCGCCCCGTGCCAGCCGCGCATTTGTCGTTCATGGAGAACTCCGCGACGGCCCCGCTATCGTCGAGCCGTATGACCTTGCTGTCCTGTCCGCCAATGTCGATAATGGTGCGCGCACCCTCCGCAAGCGCCCGCGCCCCTCTGGCGTGGCAGGTGATCTCGGTCACGTCGCCTGCGGGGAATGGCACCGACGCCCTGCCGTATCCCGTTGCGACAGTTCCCGCTATGGCTTCCGCGCCGCGCACACCCAAGCGCCCGAGAGCCTCGTCCATCGCCCGCGCCGCCGCATCCGCGCTGTTCGCGCCCGTCGGCACGGTGGCGCTCGCCGCGATATTGCCGCCCTCGTCTATTATCACCGCGTTCGTCGAGGTGGAGCCGCAGTCTACGCCCGAATAATAATTTGCAGTTTTCACGTTTTTTCCCTCCACATTTTTTTCGGCCTTTTCCGAGCCGTGTGCCAGACCCCGCAGCTGAACGCTCTTGGTCATCGGCTGTGAGCCGCTGCCCTCGGATGGAGCCGCCAGCAGATCGGCGCTCTCGAAGAACGCTTGCAGGCGCGTAGCCAGCTGCCCCGACGACGACGGCGTGTAGTCGGTTTCGATTTTCAGCGTCGGGATTTTTCCCGGACCTTTTTCCGAATGTAGGCGCGCGTAATCGAACCCGTAGAAGTCGCAGAACTGTATCGTATGGTAGACCACCGCTTTGATGCCCTGGTCTTCGCATAGCGCGTCCCTGGGGCTGTCGTCGCTCATGCGCATGCACGGAAGCTGCGCCAACAGCCTGCCCGCGTACCACACAAGCAGCCCGTCAAGCGCGGCATCCGCATCCGCGCCCGCGCCAGGCGGCATGTCGGCAAAATCGCGCTCGTGCGAGGCGCAGGTCAGATCGCGGACGGGAACAGCACAGAGCTCGGAGGCTTTTTCCGCCAGCGACCTCGGCACTCGCGCACCGAGCAACGCGACATAGCCTGTGGCGGCGGGCTGCGCTGGAGCGGGCGTTTTTTCGCAGGCCTCCATGAATAGCCGCACGTCGAACGCCGTGCCGCTGTGCTTCTCGTATTCACTGATAAACGCTCTGAGGCTACGGGCGTAGGCGCGGATGGAGTCCTCGCGGACAACGCGCGGCAGCCCGATCACAAAAACGGGCGTACCGCCACATTGCAAAGCGCACTCGCCAGCCTCGCCACCTGCGCCCAAATCGCTCCTGGTCTCCGCGAAGTCGGCGCGGAGGATGTCGCTAACGCGCTTTATCGCGTCGCAGCAGTCCGTGAACACGACCGACTCGTAGCCGCCGCCGTGGACGCTCTGCAAGACCGATTTCGCGTAGCCGCACATGCTTGGCCACATGCGGCTGTCCGCATAGCCTGTGGGGCTTTCGCTCGGCAGGATGAACGAGGGGGACGCGCCGAATCCGGCGAACAGCTCTATCGGGGTGTATTTGCAGACATAGCCTATCATAGCGTCACCTGCCTCCGTCCAGCATTTCAAGAAAGGCCTGTATACGCGTCGCTAGCTGCCCGTCGTTGGTGCCACGTCTGTCAACGGCATCACCGTCCAACACGAGGACCTTGACCCCCGCCGACACAAGCGCGTCCCGCAGCAGGAACGCTCCGCCATTGGAGTGCTTGCAGCCCCACTGACAGAATATGATGGCGGCATCGGTGCCGAGCCGCTTCGCCATCCCTGTTACCGATTCGGCGCGGCGCAGCGCGCTCCCGTTGAAATGGTTGCGTATCAGGCGGCTGGCCATTGAGCCGAGCACGTCGCTCTCATCCAGCTCCATCAGCTGATCGAAGTTCAGGTCGCTGATGAGCAGCCTGTGCCTGTCCGAAAAATTGAATATCGCTTTCAGCGGCTCGGCGTAGTAGGGCAACACATGGCACCAGAGGATGCGCTTCGCTCGGGAGAGATGGTTGGAGCTGTCCGCGCCGCCGCCATCATGGTTGCCGCCTATCACGGGGAAGCCTAGTATGTCCTCGTACTGCATACGGAAAAATTCGAGCGCGTCGTACGTGCCCAGCAGATTGTGACCCGCGAGAATCCTGTGCATCTCCGCGGATATATAGTTCGGAAATTCGCGGTGCGCCAGCTCCCCTATGAATTTGCGCTGATAGCCGACCGTTTCATTGCTGCGCCGAACCGCCAGCCGAAGCGCGTCGGCGTCCATGCGCCTGCCCATGCCTTCCTCCAAAAAGGACACGAACTGTTCGAGCTGGGAGCGCACATACGCCACGGAGCTTTCGGTTTCCTCGTGCGGAACGTCTATGTAAAATTTTTCCATACCATAATGGGAAGCCGCCGCTCGAAAGGTGCTGGTGTTCGCGTCGCATACGGAGCTTGACGTTATGATGAAGCGCGGCTTCGGGAGCAGCCCCGCGTACACCGCGCCGAGAAGCGCCCTGTGGTACGAGCAGTATGTTTCAGGCACGCCATGCTCCGACGCGAGGTCGAGATAGCCGCGCTCGCATTTGCCGCCCGAGAGATACGACGAAAAACCCTCGGCGCAGAGCGGGTGCAGCCCCATAGCGTGCAACAGCTCCGCGGGCGCGAACATATTCACGAGAGCGCAGCGGGACGGGTCGGAAAGCGCGCGCCGCATAGCCCTCATGCTGGCCTGTTCAAGGAATATCTGCGACGGAAGCCGCCGATCGCCGCGCCTGCGCCCAAGAAGCCGCTGCTGCGCGGCATACCCAAGCCGAATAAAGCCCCTGGTGAACCGGGGCCGCCTGCGAAAATTCCTGTCTACTGTCCTTCCGAAAAAATCTACCGCGCTCATAATTGCAACTACAATAATATATTAATATATATAGTGTATCAAATTTTCGATATGCCGTTTTGATATATGGTATAATATCCGATATCCTGAATATCTCGTTAGGGCTATGTATTAATCCTACTGTATTAATACGGGGACGCCGGGGTCGCGCCGCGGCTGTCGGGCCGGCTTTGACCGGATGGCAAATGCGGAGCGCAGGCGACCCACTTACCAAGTGGTAAGGTATTAATATTCAGTCCGACGGCTATTCGGGATTTTGTTTTGGCGCGTTGCGCCAGACATGC
>JAIRPC010000145.1 GCA_031257215.1 Eubacteriales Family XIII. Incertae Sedis bacterium | reverse complement strand
CTCGGCGTGGCGGGCGCTGAGGGGAAGGCGGAGCTGATGCTTGCGTACATGCGGCTTGTGCTGGAACGCAACGAGGTGGTGAACCTTACCGCGATAAAGGACGAAGGCGAGTTCGTCGCGAAGCACCTGCTTGATTCGGTGTCGTGCTTTGGGCTTCCGGGAATAGAGTCTGCGCAGTCCGTAGTTGACGTGGGCGCGGGCGCGGGCTTCCCCGGCGTTCCGCTCGCCATATGCTACCCAGACAAGGACTTTCTTTTGATAGACTCGCTCGGCAAGCGCGTGAATTTTATGAGCGAGGCCTGCGGCTCGCTCGGCATCGGCAACGTGAGGGCAATGCACGCCCGAGCCGAGGATGCGGGGCGCGATCCCAAGCTACGAGAAACCTTTGGTCTTGCCGTGTCGCGCGCTGTCGCGCACCTTTCCGCGCTGTGCGAATACTGCCTGCCCCTGGTGAAAAAGGGCGGCGCGTTCTATGCGTACAAAACCGAGAGCGGGCTGGGCGAAGTCGATGAGAGCCGAAAGGCGCGCAAGCTGCTCGGCGCAGCGGCAGACCCCGAAATACACAGCCCCCCAGACGCGGACTCACAGAACAGCGGGCATATCATCATAGCCATGCGCAAAGAGCGCAAAACCCCCGCCGCCTACCCGCGCAAGGCAGGCACCCCCGCGAAGCAGCCATTGTGATTCACCCAGCCCAAACCCGCCGCCGCCATAATTGTGCTATAATCTCTGGTGGGCGTTGCGCCTTGCAATGTTTGGTTGGTTGCAGGGATTATTGAGAAAAGGAGTGGCTTGAATGGACAAGATCAACAGCAATTATGACATAAAGGGATTTATTGAGGGCGGGGCGGCCTGCCTTGGCATCGAGCTTGGCTCGACGCGCGTCAAGTCCGTGCTGATAGGGGCTGGCTATGAGCCTGTCGCCTCTGGCGGCTACGGCTGGGAGAACCGTTATGAGGACGGCAACTGGACGTACAGCCTTGATGATGTGGATACCGCGATTCGCGCCAGCTATGCCGCGCTTGCTGCGGATGTGAAAGAGTGCTACGGCGTGGAGCTTAGGCGCGTTGCCGCGCTCGGCGTCAGCGCCATGATGCACGGCTATCTAGCGTTCGATTCGGAGGGCGGTCTTCTTGCGCCGTTCCGCACATGGCGCAACACGTCTACGGGGCAGGCGACGGAGGAGCTGACGGAGCTTTTCGGCTTCAACATCCCGCTCAGGTGGAGCGTCGCGCACATCTACCAGGCTATACTGAACGGGGAGAGCCATGTGAAAGATATTGCGTCCATCACGACGCTAGCGGGCTACGTCCACCGCAGGCTGACCGGGCTTGGCGTTCTCGGCGTCGGGGACGCGTCGGGGATGTTCCCGATAGACCCCGCGACCTGCGACTATGACGAGGGCATGGTTGATAAATTTGACGAGCTGATAGCTGGGCGCGGCTTTGGGTGGAAGCTGGGCGACATCATGCCGAAAGTTCTGTCTGCGGGGGACGGCGCGGGCGAGCTGACAGCTGATGGCGCGGCGTGGCTCGACCCATCAGGCGCCTTGCAGCCAGGCGCACCTGCCTGCCCGCCTGAGGGCGATGCGGGCACGGGCATGGTCGCTACGAACGCGGTGATGGAGCGGACGGGCAATATCTCGGCGGGCACGTCCATATTCGCGATGATAGTATTGGAGCGCCCGCTGTCCAAGGTCTACCCCGAGATAGACATGGTGGCCACCCCGACGGGAAGCCCCGTCGCCATGGTTCACTGCAACAACTGCACCTCGGACATAGACGCTTGGGCGGACGTGTTCCGCAGCTTCGCCAAAGCGGCGGGAGCGGACATCAGCGACGCCCAGCTTTACGGAGCCATCTACGGCGATGCCGCAAACGGCGACCCTGACGCGGGCGGTCTGATTGTATACAATTATCTTTCGGGCGAACCCATCACGGGCTTCGAGCAGGGCCGCCCGCTCATCTGCCGCGCCCCTGAGAGCCGCCTGACATTCGCGAATTTCGCACGCGCCCACCTCTACTCCACCGTGGCCACGCTGAAACTAGGCATGGACATACTGGGCGGCGAAAACGTGAAGGTGGAAAAGATCGTCGGGCATGGCGGGTTGTTCAAAACGTCCGATACAGGGCAGCGAGTCATGGCGGCCGCGCTTGACACACCCGTGTCGGTAATGGAGACCGCGGGCGAGGGCGGCGCGTGGGGCATTGCGCTCCTTGCGGCATACCGCGCGGAATTGGCTGCCGCAGCGGAGGCGAAGGGCGCGAAAAGCGCTTCCGAGAACGCTGGGAACGGCAAGCTAGCCTTCGAGGAATTTCTTGAAGAAAAGGTATTCAATGGGATGAAGCGCAGCATAGCGGAACCGTTGCCAGAGGACGCAAGCGGCTTCCGCGAATGGCTCGAAAAATATAAAGAGGGCCTCGCCCTTGAACGCACGGCGGTTAAATGTATATAATACTCTCATGGCATAATAATATAATTGACAAAGTTATTTTCTTGGCAAGGTTATTTTGCAAACCAAATTGTTGGCGTGCCGCCACGGGCGTTCCTGTGGCGCGGTAGTGAAAGGCGATATGATGTTAGAGGAATTGAAGAGGGAAGTTTATGAAGCGAACATGAGGCTGCCGGATGCGGGGCTCGTTACGTTCACCTGGGGCAACGCCAGCGGCATTGACCGCGGGCAGGGACTGGTCGTGATAAAGCCCAGCGGCGTGGAGTATGAAGACCTCACTCCTGATATGCTGCCAGTCGTGCGCCTCAGCGATGGCAAGCTGATAGAGGGGAAACTGCGGCCGTCGTCCGATACGCCGACCCACCTCATACTATATCGCTCATTCCCTGATATCGGCGGCATCGTCCATACTCACAGTAGCTGGGCGACGATCTTCGCGCAGGCGCGCATGGCGATACAGCCGTTCGGCACGACGCACGCGGATTATTTTTACGGCAAGATACCCTGCACGCGCGGGCTCACTACCGCTGAGATAGAGGAGCATTACGAGGCCAGGACGGGCGAGGTCATAGTCGAAACCTTCGTCAAGCGGGACGAGAACGCGACGCCCGCGGTGCTGGTCGCGAGCCACGGGCCGTTCGCTTGGGGGGAGGACGCGGCGGACGCCGTACACAACGCGATAGTCCTCGAAGAGGTCGCGTTCACGGCATGGCACTCGATACTCCTGAACGCCAACATGCCGCCCATGAAAAAGGCGCTGCACGACAAGCACTATCTGAGGAAGCACGGAAGCGGCTCATACTACGGCCAATAACGGGATGTTCATCAAGACCATCGCACTGCAAAATTTCCGGAACTACGAAAACCGCTCCGTCGATTTCGACGCGGGCGTCAACATATTGACGGGCAGGAACGGCACAGGCAAGACGAATATGCTTGAAGCCGTGCGCGTGCTTTCCATGGGCCGGTCGTTCCGCACACAGAACGACGCTGAGGCCATCTGCTTCGGAAAGGAATTTTTCCGCGTGAAGGGGCTGTTCGAGCGGACGGGGGACGATCTCACGGTGGAGGTGCGCGCTCAGGGCAGCGCCAAGTCGTATTTCATAGACGGCATCAAGGTGTCCAAGGGCGCGGACCTTTTGGATCACGCGCTCACGGTTATATTCTCGCCGGACGATCTGCGCATCGTCAAGGACGGGCCCGAAAAGCGCCGACGATTCATGGATCACGAGCTGTTCCAGTTGAAGCCGCTCTACTATCTGGATGTCAACAAGTACAGGCGCATAGTGAAGAACCGCAACCTGCTTTTGAAAGAGAGCGTGCTGAACGAGCCGCTTCTCGACGTGTACGACGATTACCTAGTGGAAACAGGCGCCAGGATTATGGCGGAGCGCGCGGGCTTCGCGGCGCGGCTTGCGGAAATAAGCGCGGGCATACAGGAGAGAATCACGGCGTCATCCGAGGCCCAGCCAGCGGTGGGAATAGCCGACAACCACGAAGCCCAGCCCGCAGGCGAACCCTCCGCCACAGGCGCGGGGCTTGAAGTCAGCTACGAGCCGAGCATGGCCATGCCCGATGGCGTTATGGACGGAGGCGATCCGATCCCGCAGCTGCGGCAGATAATTTCGGAAGAACTGAAAGCCCGCAGGCGAAAGGACAGGGAAGCGGGTTCAACGACGCGTGGGCCGCACAAGGACGACCTCAAACTGGTGAGCGGAGGGGTGGATCTGCGCAAATACGGTTCGCAGGGCCAACAGCGCACCGCAGCCCTCGCGCTGAAACTGGCGGAGGTGGACATCATAAAGGACGAAACGGGGGAGATGCCGATACTGCTGCTGGACGATGTGCTGTCAGAGCTGGACGAGGGCAGGCAGCGCTGCCTGCTAGGCTCATTCGAGGACTGCCAGATCATCATCACCACAGCTGAGCTGTCGGACGACCTAAAAAAAGCCTTCCCCACCGCGCGGAGGATCGGGGTTCACTCCTGGCGCGATTGATCCATGTACGCGATATTTGAATAATCCGATATGGAGGATCTGATAAAGAGTATCCAAACCTCGTCATTTTCATATGTGTAAAAAACGGTGAACCAATGAACCGCAAACGAACGGAATTTAGTTGCTGAACAACGGAAAAGCCCATCATCGCGGACGCGATATTTCATGGGGTGCGCTTTTAGCTCCTGGATCTTTTCCTTGAATTCTGACATAAAGGCATCAACGTGCTTTTCCCCTAGCGCAGGGGAAAAGATGGTATCAAAATAATTGCGGATTGAAAGAACCGCTGCGGCATGGTCTATGCGCGCCGTGTCTGAAAACCTAATACGAACCATCAGTAACCCAGCTTGTCAACCGAAGCCCAAAAATCGTCTTCGTCAATTAAG
>JAIRPC010000091.1 GCA_031257215.1 Eubacteriales Family XIII. Incertae Sedis bacterium | reverse complement strand
GGCGCGGCTCATGGAGCGCGAGGGGCATGAGACGGTGTCGGGCCTGGTGGGCGGCGCTATCGAGCTGGCGGCGAGCGGCACCCCCGCGCTGAAAGCGATGGAGGAGATAGGCGAGGGCTTCACGGCTGACGAGGCGGCCGCGCTGGCGGTGTTCGTCTGCCTGCGCTATCTGGACGATTTCGACGGCGCGGTGCTGGCGGCGACGACGTTCGGCGGCAACACGGACAGCATAGCGCCGATAGTGGGGAACGCGCTAGGCGCGCGCTACGGGCTGGACGTGATACCGCAGAAATGGATCGCGAAGCTGGAACTGCAAGACCTGCTGGCGCACGGCGCGGACCTGCTTTTGGAGCGGGTGGATATTGAGGATATTTAGTAGGGCGAGTGTGGCCATATGCCTAAAACCATTCTCTGGACAATCGCATTGGGTGGGCTGCGTTTGGCATTATGAGGCCTTGTTTCAAGCCACTTTATTGTTCAGTTAACATCCAACATAATGCGCAGCATTGACAATCGCCAATAAAAATGTTTATATAGGTAGGATGTTTGTATCGCTCGGCGGGCATATGTTGGCATATATCAATGTAGGCAGCGTAGGCAATACAGGCCAGGCGCATACGTGCGCGGCGCATCGGATGTGCGCGGATAATGGAATGGGAACGCGGATTGGCCGTTCTCGAAAAAAAGAACAAGAAAGAGGGAAAGCGAAAGACAAATGGCAGAAACAGCGAAAAAGAAAACAACAGCAAGAAAAAGCGGCGCGGCCAAGAGAAATCTTGTGATAGTGGAGTCGCCGTCGAAAGCGAAGACGATCGGCAAATTCCTCGGCAGCAGGTACAAGGTGGTCGCGTCGGTCGGCCATGTGCGCGACTTGCCGAAAAGCAAGCTCGGCATCGACAAGGAGAATGACTTCGAGCCCCTGTACATCAATATCAGGGGCAAGGGAGATGTCATCAAGGAGCTAAAAAAAGAGGCGAAGAACGCGGCGAAGGTCTTTCTGGCGACCGACCCCGACCGCGAGGGCGAGGCCATATCCTGGCATATCGCGTATATACTTGGCTTGCCGGAGGACGGCGAGAACCGCATCGAGTTCAACGAGATCACGAAAGAGGCGATCAAAAAGGCTATCGTCAGCCCGAGGAAAATAGACATGAAGCTCGTGGACGCCCAGCAGGCGCGGAGGGTGCTGGACCGCCTTGTGGGCTACGAGATCAGCCCCCTGCTCTGGCGCAAGGTCAGGCGCGGGCTTTCCGCAGGGCGCGTGCAGTCGGCGGCGCTGAAAATCATCATAGACAGGGAGCGCGAGATACAGGCCTTCGTTCCGGAGGAGTTTTGGAACATCACGGCCTACCTGCTGAAAGAGGGCGTAAAAAAATCGTTCCCCGCCAAGCTGATAGAGCGGGGCGGCGAGAAGTTCACCGCGACGAACGGCGATGAGGCGAAGGCCGTGCTTGCCGCGCTCGAAAGCGGCGAATACAGGGTTTCGCGCGTGGACAAAAAAGAGCGCACGAGGAAGCCGTTCGCGCCGTTCACGACCAGCAGCCTGCAACAGGACGCGTCGAGCAAGCTGGGCTTCCAGACCCGCCGCACCATGTCCGTCGCGCAGCAGCTCTACGAGGGCATAGACATAAAGGGGCGCGGCACGGTGGGGCTTATCTCCTATATCCGTACCGACTCCGTGCGCATCTCCGCCGAAGCGGAAGCAATGGCGAAGGACTATATCCTCGCGAATTTTTCAGAGGGCTATCTCGGCAACAATGTCTACTCGAACAAGAAGAAGGAGATACAGGACGCGCACGAGGCGATAAGGCCGTCCTATGTCGAGCTTGTGCCAGACGACATCAAGGACTCGCTCACGCCCGACCAGTACAAGCTGTACAGCCTCATCTGGTCGCGTTTTCTCGCCAGCCGCATGAAGCCAGCCGTCTTCGACGCGGTGAGCGCGGATATCGTGAACGGCGAATACCTCTTCCGCGCGACAGGCTCGAAGCTAAAATTTGACGGATTCCTGCGCGTGTACAACACGAAGCTGGCGGAGGACGACGACAAGATGCTCCCCGACATTATCGAAGAGGAAACGCTGGCGCTGGACGATATCGCCTCAGAGCAGAGCTTCACCCAGCCGCCTCCGCGCTTCACGGAAGCGAGCCTCGTGAAGGAGCTTGAAGAAAAAGACATCGGGCGGCCGAGCACCTACGTCCCTATCATCTCCACGCTCACGGACAGGCGCTACGTTACGCGCGAGAAAAAGACGCTGAAACCGATGGAGCTAGGCTTCACCGTGACGGAGCTGATAGAGAATTATTTCAAGGAGATCGCGGACGCGGGCTTCACCTCGCGAATGGAAGACCAGCTCGACGACATTGAGGCGAACGGCATCGAGTGGCACCATATCATTTCGGAGTTCTACAAGACCCTTGCCGCCGAGCTTGAAGTCGCGGACAGGGAGATCGAGAAGATCGAGATAGAGGACGAGCCGACCGACGAGGTATGCGAGCTATGCGGCAAGCCTATGGTCATCAAGCACGGGCGCTTCGGCAAATTCATGGCGTGCTCGGGCTACCCCGATTGCAAGAGCACGAAGCCTATCGTGGTCAGCACGGGCGTGGCGTGCCCGCTCTGCGGCAAGGATATCGTCGGGCGCAAGAGCCGCAAGGGGAAGACGTTCTACGGCTGTTCGGGCTATCCCGACTGCAGGCAGGTCTACTGGTACAAGCCCGTGAACCGCAAATGCCCAACCTGCGGCGCCCTACTCGTCGAGAGAAATTTGAAAGAACACAAATATGCCTGCTCGAATCCGGAGTGCAAATACAGAGGTAACGACGATTGACCGCTTGGCCGTTTGCAGCTGAGCGCATAGGCGCATTTGGCGCGCTGCACAGGCAACGCGCGGGAATAATGGTATAATAATTATTGTTGCCCCATGATTTTTTCCAGTAACTTGGCATGGGGCGATAACAATAACAGAGAAAGGAAGGCTGCATTTTATGGGACAATTCCATGCGACTACGATTGTCGCCGTAAGGCGCGGGGCTGACGATGTGTGCGTCGGCGGCGACGGCCAGGTAACGTTTGGCGAAACGGCGGTAATGAAGCATAAGGCGAAGAAGGTTCGCAAGATTTACAAGGAAGCGGTGGTTTCCGGCTTCGCGGGGTCGGTCGCGGACGCGTTCACGCTCACCGAAAAATTCGAGAAGAAGCTCGAGGAGCATGGCGGCAATTTGAAGCGGGCTGCCGTCGCTCTGGCGCAGGACTGGCGCTCGGATCGCGTCATGCGCAACCTCGAAGCGCTGATGGTGGCGGCTGACAGGGAGAGCCTGCTCATCATATCGGGCAACGGGGAGGTAATAGAGCCTGACCAGGATTTCGTGGCCATAGGCAGCGGCGGCAACTACGCATACGCCGCCGCCAACGCGCTGTTCAACCACACCGACATGGATGCCGAGGAGATCGTGCGCGAGGCGCTGAAAATAGCATCGTCGATATGCGTCTACACGAACGACAATATCTCCGTCGAAAAGCTCGGCGAGGGCGCGGAGGATGGCGCGGGTTCAGGCAAAGGAGGTGAATCGCGTGGCTAAGAAGCTCTATCAGATGACGCCAAGGGAAATAGTGGCGGAATTGGATAAATATATTATCGGGCAGGATCAAGCGAAAAAGAGCGTGGCGGTCGCGTTGCGCAACCGTTATCGCCGCAGCCTGTTGCCCGACGAAATGCGCGACGAGGTGACTCCGAAGAATATACTCATGATGGGGCCTACGGGCGTAGGAAAGACGGAGATAGCCAGGCGGCTTGCCAAGCTCATGGACGCGCCTTTCGTGAAGATCGAGGCCACCAAGTTCACGGAGGTCGGTTATGTCGGTCGCGACGTGGACTCCATGATACGCGACCTTGTTGAGTCGTCCATCAGGATAACGAAGCAGAAGCGCTTGGAGGAAAAATACAGCATCGCCGAGGAGATCGCCGAGGAGAAGATCGTCGAAGCCATAGTGCCGGGCAAGAAGAAAACCTCGCAGCCTGGGCAGGCAAAGACGCCCTTTGACTTCATTATGGGCGGGCTGCAACAGCAGCAGCAATCGCCGCAGGACAGCTCCGCCGACGAGCGGCAGGAGTCCGAGATAGAGCTGACGAGGGAGCAGGTGCGCCAGCAGCTGCGCGACGGCAAGCTCGACGAGCAGTATATCGAGATAGAGGTCAGCGCGAACCCGCAGGACAACCAGATAGACATAGGCAACGAGGGCATGAGCATAGCGATAGGGAATATCTTCGATGCCATGGGCGGGGCACAGCGCAAGAAAAAGAAAAAGGCGACGGTCAAGGAGGCGCGGCGTATACTGCGCGAGGAAGAGGCGCAGAACCTTTTGGACATGGACCAAGTAACATCCGAGGCGCTTGAAAACGCCGAGCAGAACGGCATCGTATTCATCGACGAGATAGACAAGATAGCTTCGGGCGGGGCCATCCGCTCGGGCGCGGACGTCTCGCGCGAGGGCGTCCAGCGCGACATCCTGCCGATAGTAGAGGGCAGCGTCGTGAACACGAAGCACGGCCCGGTCAAGACGGATCACATCCTGTTCATAGGCGCGGGCGCGTTCCACGTGTCGAAGCCCACGGATCTCATTCCCGAGCTGCAAGGGCGCTTCCCGATCAGGGTGGAGCTGGAAAACCTCACGCGCGAAGCGTTCATCCAGATACTCACCGTGCCCGAAAACGCGCTGTTGAAGCAGCACAAGATGCTTCTCGAAACAGAGGGCGTCAAGGTCACGTTCACGGACGACGCGGTGGACGAGATCGCGGAAATAGCCTTCATGACGAACGAGCAGACCGAAAATATCGGCGCACGGCGGCTGCACACCATTATGGAAAAATTATTGGAGGACATATCGTTCGACATCCCCGACTCCAAGGAGGACCAGATAACGATAGACGAGGAATACGTGAAGAACAAATTCATCGACCGAATCAAGGCCGACGACATAGACAGGTATATA
>JAIRPC010000073.1 GCA_031257215.1 Eubacteriales Family XIII. Incertae Sedis bacterium | reverse complement strand
AGCATAGGGCGCCATAGCCAAGTGGTAAGGCAGAGGTCTGCAAAACCTTTATCCCCGGTTCAAGTCCGGGTGGCGCCTCCAAAACAAGTCCCTCGGCAACCCCGGGGGATTATTCATTTGCCCACACCCCCACTTATAACATATAATATGGTTCAGGAGAAGGAGATGGTTGGATACCCTCCCATAACAAAAATGAACCAAGATAACAGCGACAAAAAAATACTTACGGTCGGTATCGAGGGCAGGCCCTACGATATCGTCATCGGGTGCGGCGCAATATCCGCGGCAGGCGCACTTGTAGGCAAGCTCGCGGGCGGCGATGATGTCTGCGTTGTTTCCGACGAGAATGTGTGGGCGCTTCACGGCGCTGCGCTTGAAGCCGCGCTGGACAGCGCCGGAACCAGACACTCCGTTTTCGTCATACCGCCGGGAGAGGGCAGCAAGAACATCAACCAGCTGGCCGCCATCTACAACTGGTTGGCCGAGGGCGGCAGGCTGAGCCGCAGCGGGCTGATACTGGCGTTTGGCGGCGGAGTTGTTGGGGATATCGCGGGCTTTGCCGCCGCCACATGGATGCGCGGCGTGCGCTGCGTGCAGATACCCAGCACGCTTCTCGCCATGGTTGATTCTAGCGTGGGCGGCAAGACCGCCATCGACACGAAGCACGGCAAGAACCTTGTCGGCGCGTTCCACCAGCCCTCGCTCGTGCTCATAGACCCAGCGCTGCTGGACACGCTGCCAGCGCGGGAGTTCGGCGCGGGGCTCGCGGAGGTCATAAAATACGGAGCCATCGCGTCCGAATCCCTGTTCCGCGATATCGAATACGCCGCTAACGCCGCCGCAGGCAAGGGCGGCATATCAGACGCCATCAGGCGCACGCTTCGGATAGAGGATGTCATACGCGACTGTTGCTCGATCAAGGCCGAGATCGTCAGCGAGGACGAGTTCGATACTGGGCTTCGCGCCATTCTGAATTTCGGCCACACATTTGGCCACGCGATAGAGTCGAAATACGGATTCGGGAAATACAACCACGGCGAAGCTGTGGCGGCGGGCATGGGCATTGCCGCTGGCGTGGGCGAACGGCTCGGAGTTACCGAGCGCGGCACGGCCGAACGCATCTATGCGCTTCTTGACGGCGCTGGGCTGGGGTTCCGCGAGGGCGCGGCGGATTTGATCCCGTATATGAAAAGCGACAAGAAAGCGCTCTCTGGCGGCGTGAACCTCATCCTGCTAAGGCGCGTTGGGGAAGCTGTTATTCATAAAATAGACTGGGATGAATTGGAGAAGTTATTATAATTTAACAAGAACAGAAGGCAGGACAGAAGGGGTAGATAATGTACGAACCATCGGCAAAACTGATAGAGAGATTTCCAGAGGGCGCTGTAACGCCGCCGCCGTCCAAGAGCGTAAGCCACAGGGCGCTCATATGCGCCGCGCTGGCGGGTGGCGAGCGGGCGGTCAGGCGCGTCAAGAACATCGGGGCTTCCGACGATATCGACGCGACGCGGCGCGGCATCGAAATCATCCGCTCGGGCGACAATTCCCGCGCCATAGACTGCGGCGAATCGGGATCGACGCTGCGGTTTCTCATCCCGCTCGCGGGGCTTGACGGCCGCGAGTGGGTTTTCAGGACGAAGGGCAGGCTGATAGACCGCCCGCTCGACATTTACGAGGACATATTCAGGAGCAGGGGAGGGCAGCTCGAAAAAAAAGCCCTCGCAAAGGATGCGGAGGGCGAAAGCGCTTCGGGCGGCGCGTACACAGGCGAGATCCGCGTGAAAGGGCCTCTCTCGCCTGGTCGCTACGAGATGGCAGGGAACGTAAGCTCGCAGTTCATATCGGGAATGCTCATGGCTTTGCCGCTGCTGGGAGAGGGCAGCGAAATTATTCTCACAACGCCCTTGGAGTCGGGAGATTATGTCAGGCTCACCACGGATGTTATGTACAGCTTCGGCGTGGCGGTGCGCGAGAAAAGCGACGGCGGGATGGCGGGAGATCCAGAGTTCGCGCTGGCCGCGGACACGGCAAGCATCACTGGCTGGGAGATACCCGGCGGGTGCGCGTACCAAAGCGTCAGGTACAGCGTGGAGTCCGACTGGTCGCAGGCGGCGTTTTTCCTCTGCGCGGGTGCGCTCGGCAGGCGGGTGTCCGTAGCGGGCATGTCCCCAGGGAGCGTCCAGGGCGATATGCGGATACTCGGCATATTGAAAGACGCGGGAGCGGATGTTGACGCGGAGATGGGGCTCATAAGAGGTCGCGGCACGGCCGTGTTCCGCGCACTTGCCCCGCACGAAGGGCTTCGCGCCGTGACCGTTGACGCTACGGACATACCCGACCTGGTGCCGCCCATAGCCGCGCTTGCCTGTTATCTGGACGGTGAATCGCGCATTGAGAACGCGGGCAGGCTCAGGCTGAAAGAGAGCGACAGGCTCGAAGCACTCGCGCGCGAGCTCGGCAATATCGGCGCGGACATCCGCGTGGAGGGCGACTCGCTCGTCATTGCCGGCCGCAAAAGGCTGTCCGGCGGCAACGCGGACGCGCACGGCGACCATCGGATAGCGATGGCGCTCAGCGTCGCGGCCATCGGCTGTGAGAGCCCTGTGGGGCTGACGGGCTGGGAGAGCGTCAGCAAGTCGTATCCAAATTTCTGGCACGACTTCGAGAAAACCGAAAAATACAAGGACGGACCGGCGTGAGGGACAATTGTTTCAACAATAATTTTTTCAGGCATAACCAGAGCGGCTGTGAAGCGGTCATGCAGTTATGGAGGTAGGCATGAACACTTGGGGAAAAATTTTCAAGGTATCGATTTTTGGCGAGTCGCACGGCCCCGCCATAGGCGCGGTGATAGACGGGCTGCCGCCCGGGCTCGCGATAGACGAAGACTATATAGCGAAGGAGATGGCGCGGCGAGCGCCTGGGCGCGACAAATTTTCCACGGCGCGCAAGGAGGGCGACGAGCCGCGCATCGTCAGCGGGGTAAAGGGCGGCGTGTCTACCGGCGCGCCTATCGCCTGTATTATCGAAAACACGAATCAGCGCTCAGGCGACTACGATACGCCGCTTCGCCCGGGCCATGCGGACTGGACGGGGCTGATAAAATACAGCACTGCCCTCGACCGCGCGGGCGGCGGCAGGTTTTCCGGCAGGCTGACCGCGCCGCTGGTGTTCGCGGGCGCGGTGGCGAAGCTGGTGCTTTCGGGTATGGGCATAGAAGTATTCGCCCATATCAAGAGCATAGCGGGCGTGGAGAGCGGCATGGATCTGATACAGGACGAGCTAAGGCGCGTATCCGCGAAAGCTTTCCCCGCGTCAGACGAAGCGGAGCAGGGCTTCAAGGACATGATCATTGCGGCCAAGCGGGATGGGGACAGCGTAGGCGGCACGATAGAGGTGGCGGCCTTCGGCGTGCCGGGCGGCATAGGCGAACCGTTCTTCGAATCCGTGGAGAGCACGCTTTCGTCGCTCTATTTTTCCGTGCCCGCGGTCAAGGGCGTGGAGTTCGGGAAGGGCTTCGCTATTGCGGATCTGCGCGGCAGCGAAGCGAACGACCCGCTCATGCTCGCGGGCGGGCGTATCATCAGCGCGAAGAACGACAACGGCGGCGTACTGGGCGGCATATCCAACGGCATGCCCATAGTCGCGCGCGTGGCGGTCAAGCCAACCTCGTCCATTGCGAAGCCGCAGCGGACGGTAGACCCGCACGACGGCGGGGCGGAGGGCGCACACCTGACCGAAACGGAGTTCACGGTGCGCGGCAGGCACGACCCCTGTATCGTGCCGCGCGCTGTCCCCGTTATTGAAGCAGTTACCGCGATAGGGTTATTGGATCTGATTTATAGAAAATGATAAACATAGTTTTGATCGGTATGCCAGGCAGCGGCAAAAGCTCGCTCGGCAGGTACGTCGCGGACTCGCTCGGCATGGAGTTCCTCGACACGGACGTGCTCATAGAGCGGCATGAGAAGCGCCCCATCACGGAGATCTTCAAGACTGACGGCGAGCCGTATTTCAGGCAGGCCGAAACGTCGGTCATAGACTTCGTGGCGAAGGCCGTGCGGGAGGTTCCGGCGGGCGAACGGAAAAACAACGGGCTAGTGCTGTCGGTCGGTGGCGGCGCGGCCGAGAACCCCGCGAACGTCGAGTTCATGCGCGGCATAGGGCGGATAGTCCATATCGAAAGACCCCTTGACGCGCTTGAAAGGGACATTTCATATAACGGCAACAGGCCGTTGCTCTCGGACAGGGAGAGGCTGGTGGAGCTGTTCACGCGCCGCACGCCCATCTACCGCGCCGCCGCCGACCTCTATGTCACTAACGAAGGCAGCTTCGAGGAAGCCGCGGAAGCGCTGCTGCTGTCTGTGCGCATGATGGGCGCGGAGGCGGCCTATCTGGTCATAGGCGACCCGATAGGGCACAGCCTGTCCCCAAAGCTTCACCGCGCGATATACGCTGAAATCGAGTCGCACCCCGAGCTTGTTTCAGGCGGCAACAACCTGTGCGAGCGCTTCGCGGGAGCTTCATACGGAGCAGCCAGGGTGGCGTCTGGCGAGCTGGGCGAGGCAATGCGAAGCGTCAGGAAAGGCGGCGTCATGGGGCTTAACGTCACCATTCCGCACAAGAAAGAAATTATTCCATATCTGGATGAAATTGCTGGCGACGCGGCGGCGGCGGGAGCTGTCAACACCGTTGTGAACCGCGGCGGCAGGCTTGTCGGATACAATACTGACATGGAGGGGCTCAAGTATGCGCTCGAATCGCGCGGCGTTTCTTATAGCGGCGCTGTCGTCTCAGTTTGCGGCACGGGCGGCGCGGCGGCGGGCATAGCCTGCAAGGCGGCCGAATGTGACGCGGCGGAAATTATTATAATAGGGAGAAGCGAGGAAAAGGCATCCGCGATATCCAGCGCTGCCAGAAAGCTCGCGGGCGAAGCGGACACAAAGATAACATTTGTCAGCCACGATTTTGAGAGCCAGGGGTTGCCTGTCGAGTTGGCCGAAGCCATCTCGCGAACGGACTTGCTGGTCAACGCCACGCCGCTGGGCATGGGAAGCGCGGGCAGGCGTTTTGCCGATTTCTCGTTTTTGGACGGGCTGAAAAAAAACGCGTTCGTATACGACGTGGTATATGAACCCAGGGAAACCGCGCTCATATGCGCGGCGAAGGAGCGCGGTATCAGGACGGAGAGCGGGCTGTCCATGCTCATCTGCCAGGGCATACTGTCCGACGAGCTTTTCTTTGGTGTTCGGCTGGAACGCCAGAGGATGTTTGAGGCCGTTCTGGACAAGTTTCCCGTTTCATAGAAAAACATAGACTTTCGCCGCGTTTTTTGTGATATCATATTTATTACCGTCATAGGAGCTGGTTACAGGAAGCAATACAATGATTATTATACTCAAAGAAACGGCTACGCCGGAACAAATTTCCGAGCTTCGCGGCGCTATGGTCGCACGCGGGCTTGTCGTTCAGGACATCGTCGGCGAAGAAAAGCACATGATGGGACTTGCGGGCGACACGTCCGCGCTATCGCAGGAAGGGTTGGAGCGATACGGTTTTGTAGACCGCGTCATGAAGGTGTCCGAGCCATTCAAGCTGTCAGGCAGGCATTTTCACCCTGAGGACACGGCAATATCCATCACGGACAGCGCCAAGATAGGCGCGGGCAGCTTCGCCGTTATCGCGGGGCCATGCAGCATCGAAAGCGAGGAGCAGATACTTTCCATCGCCCGCGATGTCAAGCGCGGCGGCGCGTCCATGCTCAGGGGAGGGGCGTTCAAGCCGCGCTCGTCGCCTTATTCGTTTCAGGGGCTTGGGCTTGACGGCTTGGAGCTGCTGAAAATCGCGCGCGAAAAGACGGGGCTCCCGATCGTCACGGAGCTGATGTCGTCGGAGTATCTTTCAGAGTTCGAGCGTGACGTGGACATCATACAGATAGGCGCGCGCAATATGCAGAATTTTTCCCTGCTGCGCGACGTGGGGCGGCTCGGCAAGCCCGTGCTGTTGAAACGCGGCCCGTCCAGCACCATAGAGGAGCTGCTGATGGCGGCGGATTACATACTTTACGGCGGCAAGAGCAACGTGATACTCTGCGAGCGCGGGATACGCACATTTGAAACGGCGACGCGCAACACACTGGACGTTTCAGCCGTGCCCGTGCTGAAAAAGAAGTCGCATCTGCCGGTGGTGGTGGATCCGTCCCACGGCACAGGCTACTGGGATCTCGTCTACCCGATGGCTCTCGCGTCCGCCGCAGCGGGTGCGGACGGTCTTATTATCGAGGTGCACGATCGGCCGGAGTTCGCGCTGTGCGACGGGCAGCAGTCCATCACGCCCGTGCTGTTCGACAAACTGATGCGCAGCGTGACCGCGGTGCGCGAAGCTGTATCGGAGCAATAGGAGGAGGGCGTATATGTCTGACAAGGAAATAACAGAACTGCGGGAGCGGATAGACAAGGTGGACGAGGCGCTTGTCGATCTGTTCAACAAGCGCATGCAGATAACCAAAAAGGTCGGCGACTACAAGAGGGAGCACAATCTGGCGATACACGATCCCGGCCGCGAACAGTCCGTGGTGGATTCGGCGGTGTCGCGGACGCCGAACGAACTGAAAAGCGAAGTGACCTTGCTCATGCGTTCGCTGATGGCGCTCGCAAGGGAGTACCAGCGCGGCCTGCTGTTGGGGGCCGACGAGAATTTTCTGCCGCCGCCCGCAGAGCCTAAGCGTGATGGCGTTAGGGCGGTCTATCAGGGCGTTCCAGGGGCTTGGAGCGCACAGGCGGCGCAAAAGCTTTTCCCCGGCGCTTCGCCGAGCGCGGTAGAATATTTCGAGGATGTGTTCACGGCGGTAAAGAACGGCAGCGCCGATTACGGCATTGTCGCGATAGAGAACTCGCAGTCGGGAGCGATAGGCGAAACCTATGACCTGCTGCGTAAATACGGCTGTTATGTCGTAGGGCGCACGTGGATAGACATTCGCCATTGCCTGCTCGCAAAGCCTGGCACGAAACCCACGGACATCCGCGAGGTTTATTCCCACCCCGAAGGATTTCGCCAGTGCCACAGATTTTTGATGGAAAAGCCCTGGGACAAAATAGCCATGAGCAACACGGCGGTAGCCGCGCGCAGCGTCAGCGAATCGGACAGCGATCGGACGGCCGCGATAGGCAGCCGGCTTGCCGCGGAGCTGAACGGGCTTGATGTCATAGCCGAGGACATCATGGACTCAGCCAACAACCGCACATCCTTCGTCGTTATTGCGGCTCAGCCTGAATACACGGCTGAGAGCAACCTCATCTCGACAACCTTCGCGCTGGCGCACAGGCCAGGCTCGCTCTGCGAAGCCCTTCTCCCGTTCGTTTCAAACGGGCTGAACCTGACGCGCATAGAATCCAGGCCGCAGGGCGACGAGCGGTACAGGTTTTTCGCGGAGCTGACAGGCAACATACTCGACCCAGAGGTGAGGGATACGCTGCGCCACGTGGCGGGCGTAACGGAGTACATGGAAGTGCTGGGCTGTTACAATACGATAGAGTGAATATAAGGGGCGGGCAGGGGCTTTCGCGCCCGCGGCGGTGAGCGCTATGAAAAGGATAACAATAATAAACGGCCCGAACCTGAATATGCTGGGCGAGAGAGAGCCCGGCGTTTACGGCGCGGATACTTTGGAGGGCATCAACAACTGGCTTGTCGGCGAGGCGTCCTCGCTGGGCGTGGAGCTGTCGTTCTTTCAGAGCAATGTGGAGGGCGAAATAGTTACCGCCTTGCAGAAAGCCGGCTCCTGCGACGGCATTGCGCTCAACGCAGGCGCGTACACGCA
>JAIRPC010000072.1 GCA_031257215.1 Eubacteriales Family XIII. Incertae Sedis bacterium | reverse complement strand
CAGGAAGGCTACGAGTATCCGAAACGCTTCGGGCGGCACGACTATATTCTCGTCGGCGCGGCGGTGGCGCTCTGCGTTTTCGCCGTGGTAGCGGGTGCGTTTCTGTGAGCGCCGCAGGTTCGGGGAAGCCGCCCCTACACGGTAGCGGCGCGGCTGAAATGGTAGAGCTTACCGTGGAGCGGGAGGCGGTATTCGGAACGCTCCCCATCCCGAAGAGTGGGCGCAGGTTCGGATTTTTCGACGCTTTCCTTATTCTGTCTGGGTACTGCATCGCTACATGGAGCTATACGCAGGGGGTCTACCTCACGACGCTGGTCGGCTTCGGGCAGCTGCTCATCGGCGCGTTTTTCGGGGCGCTGCTCATGCTGCTCATTTACCAGCTGCCCGTGATTCTCTCCGTGAGGTTCGGCATAGACATATGGGTTTACCTGAAAACGGTGTTCGGCCACGGCGGAGTGCGCTTGGTCGCTGTCCTCATAATCATCATAAATTTTCCGTGGTACTCGGTGTGTGCCGAACTTTTTGCGTCGTCCATGCAAAACCTGTCGGCGGTGTTTGGCCTGCCGCTGCCCTCCTGGTCGCACCTGCCGCTCGCCATCCTCTGCGCCACCGCAGGCACGGTGCTGGCGCTGCGCGGGGTGGCTGCCATTGCGGTTGCCACGCGCATACTCGTGCCTATCCTCATCGCGGTAGGCGTGCTTGTTATCGTTATCGCGTTCCGCGCCGTGCCCGCTGAGGCAATTTGGAGCTACCGGCCGGCGCGTGACGGCAACACCGACAATATTATTCCATACATCATGTCGATAGAAGCAAATTTCGCGTTCGTCATCACCTTGGTCGGCGGCATGGCGGGGATACCTCGCCTGGTTCGAGCCGAGCGCGCTGGATATTGGGCCGGCGTTTTGGGGCAGGGCGTGTCCGGCTCGCTTTTCGTCGTTGCGGGCGCGGTCATGTCGATAGCCATGCAGCATGTAGCGGGGCAGGCAACGGAAGACCCGACGCTGATGCTGGCGACGCTCGCTTCCCCCGCGTTCGCCCTCGCGTCGCTCATGCTCGTTGCTTTCGCGAATATCGGCACGCAGGCGGTCGGCTCGTACATATACGGCGTCATGCTGAAAGCGTCGTTCAGCTCCGTGCGTTACAGGACTCTTCTATTAATATTGCTGGCCTACGTATGCGGGCTTTGCGCGTGGGGAGGAATAACAAAATATTTCGGCGCGTTCCTGACTATCGCCGCCTGTGTCTACGCGCCGCTTGCCGCGCTGCTGTTCGCGGACTTCTTCATCGTGCGCAGGGGGCGCTTCTCGCTGCGGGCGGCGTTCGGCCTGCCAGGGCACGGCGAGTACAGCTTCACGCGGGGATTCAATCTGGTCGGGCTTTTCTGCGTCGCTGCGGGGGTGGCCGTTTCCCTGCTGATTTATGACCCTGTGAATTCCATCGTCCACATACGCCCGCTGTTCATGCTGACGCCCACGGGCGCGACCTTCGTTATCACGGCGGCGCTCTACTGTGCGCTCTGCCGCATTCCGCGCATCAGGAGATATCTGTTTCGCGGCGAGCATGGCGCGGAGGATGGGGGCAAGTAATGGGCAATAAAACCGTGAGGCCCGGCAGGAGCATAGACACCACGCCGTTCGACAGGCACAGGGAGCCGCCGCGCCAGAATCTTTTTCTCATGCCGCTGATCCATCTCGCCTGCTTCGTTCTGACGCGCGGCTGCGGGCTACGTGTGAAGCGCAGGCGTATGCGCGGGTTGAAGCCCCCGTTCCTCGTGCTTGCCACGCACCACGCGTTCATGGATTTCTACGTTACCCCGCTGGCGCTGTTCCCGCACCGCGCCAACTACGTGTCCGAGCTTGAAGGGTTTGAGAATTTCGGGGAATGGATATATCGGCAGATCGGGTGTCTCGGCACGCGTAAGTTCATCCACGATTTTGCGCTCATTCGCAACATCCATAGAGTGATAGAGAGGGGCGATATTCTCGTCCTCTACCCAGAGGCCAGGTATGCCAATGTTGGGACGAGCTCCAAGCTGGACATCTCTGTCGCGAAGCTCGCGAAGAGGCTCGGCGCCCCTGTTGTCACGCTTCAAATGAGGGGCAACTATCTGCAATCCCCGATCTGGAATTTGAAAAAGCGCATGGGCGTGCGCCTGGAAGCGGAGATCGAGCAGGTATTCACGCGGGACGAGCTGTGCGAGGCTGCGGCGTCTGAAATCCTCGAACGGTTACAGGAAAAATTGTCGTATGACGAATACGCCTACCAATATGATTCGGGCATGGCGATCAACGCGCCTTGGCGAGCGGAGGGGCTGGACGCGGTGTTGTACCGCTGCCCTTCCTGTAACAGGGACTTCACAATGCGTTCCCGCGGGGCGCGGCTGTTCTGCGAGGCCTGCGGAAGCGCGTGGACAATGACAGAGCTTGGGCGGCTGTGCCCCGACCGCCAGAGCGGCGTGGAGGAAGCGGCGGCGGAGCCGTTAGGTTCGCTGAAAACCCTTGCTTCGGGCGAAGTCCACATACCCGATTGGTACGAGTGGCAACGCGCCACTGTGGAGCGCGAGATAGACGCGGGCAGCTATTCGCTTGACTGCGCGGTGGAGATCGAATCGCTCCCGAACGCTAAAAATTTTATCGCCCTTGGATGCGGCCGGCTTCGCCACGACGCCGGCGGCTTTCAGCTGATCTTTGGCTCGGGCGTCGGCTCGGATGCCCCCCGCCCTTTGAGCTTCGCGCCAGAGTCCACGCCGTCCGTGCATACGGAATACGACTACCGCGGCAAGGGGCAGTGCATTACGCTCTCCGTCCCCGACGATACGTTCTTCATCTATCCGAGCGGAGAGGAAGCCCGGAGCGTTTTCAACGTCACAAAAATTCAGTTCGCGCAGGAATATATTTTTAGCCAGAGCCGCAGGGAACGCGGCACACGCTAGACCGCAGTGGTCCAAACCCAGCTCACTGCCGCGCTACCGCATACTGCACGCCGCCGAAAACCCAGCCGCGCCCAATCGCCAAATGCGACCAATACGCTCAATCACAGTACGCCGAAAGGAAAGCGTCCGCTGACTGGCTGGACGAGATGCGCACCCTCGGCAGGCGCATGGGATCCATGCCTGGGTAGACATTGCCGCCCGTGGTCAGGAACGCCATCTTGATGCCCGCGGCCTCGCAGACGCTGGCGGCTTCGTCGTCGCAGTATCCGAACGGGTACGCCAGCGCGTCCGTCGTGCCCAGTATGGCCGCCCCGCTCGCGAGGTCAGCGACCGCTTCGTCGAATGGAAGCAGCTGCAAAAAGCTCTTGCCGCCGTAGCCGCCGTGCATGTCATACGTATGCGATTGCAGACTGACGTAGTTGGAAACGTATTTTCTTACCTTTTTCTGCGTCAGCTTGTTCGCTATGATGAAGCCCGTGCCGCGCACCTCGTATTTCTCAAAAATCGGGACGGCGTATTTGTAGAACGACTTCTTGCCGTCGTCCGCGGTCAGCACGATGCTCTTGTCGGGCAGGTCGATCTCGCCGCGCACATAGGCGTATACCTCGTCCCAGTTCGGGAAATAGTAGCCCGCGTCTTTCAGCCCCGAAACCTCTTTCTCGAACTCCGAGACCTCCATCCAGTTGTTGATGAGGTTCGTCGGGCGCTCGTCGCCCTTTTCCGTATCGTAGAACCAGTGGTACATCAGCACGGGCAGGCCCTCCACGGACTCGTCCACCCCAGCTGACGTTTTTTCCCACCGCGCGTAGAGCATGTCCCCGTCGTGCAGCGCGACGGGCTCGCCCTCCGGCGCTTTCGCAACACGCTTGCCGTAAGTGCGCTCCGTATACCATCCCTTGAACTTATAGCCCTCCTTTGTCGGCTTGGGCAACGCTCCGTAACCTCCTGCCGCGTTAGGCTCCACTGTTTTTTCAGTAACCGAGATGTCGCCCGCGTAGAACGTCACCATCGCAGCCTGCGGAACCTCGGGCTGTGGCGCACTCTCCGCTTCAATGCCCGCCGCACCTGCTTCGCCTGCCTCGCTAGGCAGTGGCGCGGAACCGGAATCCGCATCCCCCGAAGCCATAGAGTTCGACGCAAAGGCGCGAACCACGGGGTTCTCTGTCATGAACGAAGGGCCGTACATATCATAAAGCTGTCCCGCAACCAAAAGCGCGGCCATGAACACGCACGGCACGATGACCCTGCGCTTGCGAAAGCGCGGGCGATTTCTGTCTCTGTTGTTCTGGGTGCCGCTGTTATTCATATTCCTCCAACTAGCTTTCGCATTTTCGCGTCATCTATCGTTAGCCCTCTGCAAAACCGCCGCCGCAAACCCGCAAGGAAAGCCGCCCTCGCATTGTTACCGCGGCAATAAAATTCCACTACATTATTTTAACACCGATATGTTCTGCGGGATGTTACATTCGCGTTACAGAGGGGGCGGGGAAATCAGACAGTTTTGCCGTTTGTTCACGTATAATCCGAATCGATAGTGATAACAGGCAGCATCGCTTCGCCCGCTTCCGACAGGACGGCCTTGGCCACAGATGTTATTTCGTTTCGCGTCTCCGCGCTCTGCTCCCCCGTTATCACAATGTCGAAGATCACGTTCGTCCGCGTCGGGCCGCGGATGATCCGCAAGTCGTGTATCCCCGTCACGCAGGGCATATCGCGGTACGCCCGCGCCAGGCTTTCGCGCAGCTTTCCCACGAGCGGGTCGCTCGTGTCAACGGGATCCATATGGCAGACCAGCTCGATATCCAGCGCCCTCTTCGCGTCCCGCTCTATCATGTCCACCATCTCGTGCGATTTCATTATATCGTCGTTGGCATCCACTTCGACATGGACGCTCGCGAAGATATTGTTCGGCCCGTAGTCGTGGACAACCAGGTCGTGTACGCCTATCACCCCGCCATAGCCGAGCGTGAAGTCCACCACGTCACTCACGAGAGCCTTGTCCGGCGCCTGGCCAAGCAGCGGCGAGGCAGTCTCGCGGACGAGCCTCATGCCCGATATGACTATGAAAACCGCGACTCCCGCGCCGACATACCCGTCTGTGGGGAAGCCCGCGAGCTTGTCTATGGCAACGGAGAGCAGCACGGCAGAGGACGCCACCACGTCGTTGCGGCAGTCTATCGCGGTGGCCTTGATCGCGTCCGAGCCGATATCACGCGCCAGTTTCAGGTTGAACCGCCAGAGCCATAGCTTCACCGCGATGAGCGCGACGAGAAACGCGGCGGTTTCGACACTGATTTGTACACGTTCGGGGCGCATAATTTTTTCAACCGAGCCGATGATGAGCTGAACACCGACTGCCGTGACCATTGCCGCGATAATGACGCCCGTCATGTATTCGATGCGTGCGTGCCCGAAAGGGTGTTCCCTGTCCCGCTCGCGCGAAGCCATCCTGAACCCGACGAGCGTCGCGACCGAAGATGCCGCGTCCATCAGGTTGTTGACCGCGTCCGCCATCACCGCCACGCTGCCCGTAGCAAGCCCGACGAACAG
>JAIRPC010000070.1 GCA_031257215.1 Eubacteriales Family XIII. Incertae Sedis bacterium | reverse complement strand
CGCGTGCGAATCGAACAGCACGCCGCTCCCTGACAGATTTGCATGTGGATTGCGGCTCGTAGGCCGCAATGACGGCTCTTTTGACAGCACGCCGCCCCTGTTGTTATTATTCATTATTCGCCCGCTTCTATCGCCGCCAGCTCTTTTTCGATGTCGATGCGCGGGAACAGGTTATCGCCCTTCACCGTGCGGTACTCGCCCACCAGCCCGAACGCACGCGCACCGCCCCATTCGACATCCGTCGGATCGAGCCCCAGTTGTTCCCTGATCTTCTCCGACGACCAGTGCAGGAACGGCTGAATCAACACGGAGACTATGCGCAGCGACTCCGCGAGATTGTAGAGAACCTCGCCGAGCCTGCCCCTGCCGCCCTCGTCCTTGGCGAGCGCCCACGGCTCTGTTTCGTCTATGTATTTGTTGCTGCGCGAGATGAATTCCCATATCGCTTCGAGCGCGCGGTTGAACTCGAACCTGTCCATATGCCCCTCGACCCTGACCGCCACGCCGAGCGCGAGGGTGATCAATGCCCTGTCCACGTCAGGCGCGCCAGGGGGGATGCCGTCCACGCCCCCGGACGGGTTCGCCGCAATGCTGCCCGAGTAACTAACAGGCCGCGCAATAACCCCGTCGAAATATTTGCCGTTCATGCCCGTCGTCCGCGAAAGCAGGTTGCCGAGGTCGTTGGCGAGATCGGAGTTCATGCGGTGCAATAGCGTGTCCAGCTGATACTGCCCATCCTGCCCAAAGGTGTATTCGCGCAGCAGAAAATATTTCAGCGCGTCCACCCCATAACGCTCGATGAGCTCCACGGGGTCAACGATATTGCGCGACGCGGCCGCGCCGTCCGCCCCGGAATTTTTCTCCATGAGCTTGGACTTCGACAGCTTGCCGCCGTCGAGCAACAGCCAGCCGTGCCCGCGGATCTGCTTCGGCAGCGGCTCGCCCAAGGACATCAGCATGGCAGGCCATATCACCGAATGGAACCTCACTATTTCCTTGCCCACGAGATGGACATCCGCAGGCCAGTATTTTCTATATTTATCAGAGTTTTCCTCCACTGCGCCCGCAGCTTCACTCTCGCCCGCGCCAAGCTCAGGCCACCCAAGCGCGGTTATATAATTCGACAGCGCGTCCAGCCAAACATAGATGACCTGCCCCTCCTCTATCGGCACAGGCACGCCCCAGTCGAAGGACGAGCGCGAAATGCACAGATCGTCCAGCCCCTGCTTGATGAACTGCGTCATCTCGTTGCGCCGCGTTTCAGGCTCCAAGAACTCAGGGCGCTCCTCATACAGCGCGAGAAGCCTGTCCGCGTACTCCGATAGTTTGAAGAAATACGCGTCCTCCTTAGCGCGCTCCACAGGCCTGCCGCAGTCGGGGCAATTGCCGCCCACCAGCTGCACGTCCGTCCAGAACGACTCGCACGGGGCGCAGTACCAGCCCTCGTAGACGCCGCGGTAGATATCGCCCTTGTCGTAGAGCCTGCGGAAAATCTCCTGCACGCGCGACTTGTGCCGCTCCTCCGTCGTGCGGATGAAATCGTCGTAGCTGATCTCCATCGCCGCCCAAAGCTCCTTCACGCCCGCCACGATGCCGTCCACATATTCCTGCGGGGACTTGCCCGCCGCGTCCGCTATCGTCTGTATCTTCTGCCCGTGCTCGTCCGTCCCAGTCAGGAACATGACATCGTAGCCCTGCAAGCGCTTGAACCGCGCCATGGCGTCCGCCATCACCGTGCAGTACGTATGCCCCACATGCAGGTTCGCGCTAGGGTAGTAAATCGGTGTCGTTATGTAATAGGTTCCTCGGTCTTTCGTCATGCTCAGCCTCTTTTCCGTTAACTATAAACAATAGAATAATTTTTTCGCTTGCGCCCGGATGGTTTCATCCCAGGGCGATCCTGTAATAGCCTATTTCTTCCTAACCAACAGCTCCTTGCCTGGCGATATCGTGTTCTTGTCTTTTAGCGCCATGTCGTATTTCCTGCCGCCTGTGCTGTATGTCAGGTGGTATGCGCCGTCCGCGTCGCTCAGGTCTACCTTGTAGCTGTCAACGCCTATGCCCGCCATGAAGTCATCCACCCCTATTTCGCCGTCCATTCCTATTATATAGTCAGCCGCTTTCATGGAAATCGCGGAGCACACCGCGTCGGGCGGCAGTGGGTTCGTCTCGGGGTCGATCGCCACCTCCGTCGTGGTGGGCGCGGGCGGCACGGGCGCGGCGTTGACATCCACGTCTCCCCCGCTCGCCGCTTCGCCCGTCGCAGGCGCGCCTGTCACGTCGGTTGCCGGTGGCGCGGCAACGTTCTGCACGACCGTAAAATACTTCTTCGGGAACACGTAATGATAGATCTTGTTGTCATCATTATAATAGTAACTGTTTCCGTGGCCCTCGCCGTAGTAGAGCGGCCCGACATCATCCATGATCGCCCGCGCCGTATGCCCGATATGCCCGAACGCCGACGTGTCCACCTTGTATATGATGGACAGGCTGTATTTCGCCGTGGCGGGCCAGCTCATCAGGCCGTCCCTGTCGTAGGAGGCGGCGATATACGTGACGGACTGGTTGTTTGGCATGTCGAGCTTCCCCTCGTATTTCCGGCCGCCCTCCGCGGACGGGATGCTGCCGTCCGTCGAGAAATATATCGATAGCCCCGCGTCGGCCCGAATCGAAATCTTCTCAGGCTCGCTGTAATCCCCAGGGTCGGGCGAGAACACGGGGGCGGGCCTGATAGCGTCGCTGGCCAGCGCCAGCTGTTTCTCGTACGCCGTTATGATCTGGTCGTTCGCCGCCGCTATGTCGCGCGAGCCATCCACGTACCAGGCGATAAGCCGCTCGTAGGAGCGCGTATCCATATCGTCTATCCCTTGGAGCGCCTTCATGCAAACGATGGCGTCATTGTACAGCCCCTCCGCCGCGAAGGTGTCGGCCAGCGCCACGGTCGCGTCGGGGTCGTTCGGCCGCTTTGACAGCGCGTTCCGAAAAGCCGCCTCCGCCTCGCCGTAACGCTTGATGCCGAATTTCTCGAAGCCGATGCGCATCTGCGCGTCGTAGTTGTCGTAGGGCTTCACGTAGCCGAAATACCAGACGCAGGCACTGGTTGCTGCTATAGCTATCGTCACGATAACGGCGATAGCGGTATTCCTGTTGCGGTGTTCGCACTTGTTGGCAATGCGCCTGCGCCGCTCAATAATCCCGAGCTCGGCGGGCGTAAGCTCACGCCGCTTGTTGCTGCTGTAATATTTTCTTCTCTGATCCGCCACCAGCTAGTTTCCTCTGCTCGATTTCACCAATAGGCACAGCCATCCGCGCAGCAATCTGCGTAGAGCCTTGCCAACTATAATGATACCACATGACCGCCAAAACGGTTGCATGAAAAACTGAATCTGAGCGCCTTTCCTTTGTCTCATTATTCCGACAATTGCCCCATATTGCGAAAATTTATATACCTATACGAAATTAGTGTTTACAAACGCCGCGTTTTGCCTTATAATAATCGGGCAACAGTTTTTTTTAACGATAAAAATATATCAAGCGATATAGGAGGTTAAGTACAATGGCTAAAGCTAAATTCGAGCGCAA